>JAEUMU010000074.1 GCA_016791325.1 Hyphomonadaceae bacterium | reverse complement strand
GCCAATATGTAATGTCACTTGCGGGGTGCGCGAGCCTCGGGCAAGCATGGGCTTATCCGGGCGGACGGGAGACGCGCGCCATGGCCTTCAATCTGAAATCGCTTCTGGAGCGGCTCGATCCGCGCAAGCTGAATGTGCCGGCGCTTGGACAGGTGCGCACGTTCGTGGAGGCGAACCGCTCGGCGGTGTTGTCCGGCGCGATCGCGCTGATGGTTGGGCTCTGGGGCGGCGCGGTGTTGGGCCGTGTTTCCGTCGGCGCCCCGGCCCTGGATTTCGCGCAACTCGGCAGCATTGGCGCCGCTGAGCGCGCACGCTCGGCCAGCGCGCCGCGCGCCGGCGTCGCGCTGGCCGACGGCATGGCGTTCGTGCGCCTGCGCACCGAGATGGATCGCGCCGAGCCGCGCGCCTGCCTGGAGTTCACCCGCCCGCTCTCCACCGAAGCGAGCGTCAATTACGCCGACTATCTCTCGCTTGATCCCGCCGCGCCGTTTCAGACTGATGTTTCCGGCAATCTGCTCTGCCTTGGCGGCTTGCCGTTCGAGCCCGATCGCCAACTCACGATCCGCCAGGGCCTGCCCTCGGCTGATGGCCAGCGCACCGAGGCCGACGAAAGTTTCACCCTGACGTTCGGCGATCGCCCGGCTTATGTCGGGTTTGCCGGCGGGGGCGTGATCCTGCCGCGTTCGGAAGCCGATGGCGTGGCCATCGAAACGGTGAATGTCTCGCGCATCGAAATCGAGGTGCTGCGGGTGCCCGATCGCATCCTGTCGCAGCAAACCATCGATGTGGGCGAGGTGAACGAAGAGGGCGGCTGGGGCTATTGGAGTTTCAACAGCGCCGCCGAAGATGTGGGCGTCAGCGTTTATCGCGGCCAAATCGACATCAATGTCGGCGACCGCCGCAACAGTGCGGTGACGACGGTGTTCGCGCTGGGCGCTGCTCTGCGCGAGCTGCGGCCCGGCGCTTACGTGGTGAAGGTGCGCGATGTCACGCCCGGGGCTGGCCAACGCGGGGAAAGCGATTCAGACAGCGCCGCTTCGGCCTATCGCTGGATCATGTACACGGATATGGCGCTGCAGAGCTTTACCGGCGCCACCGGGCTCGATGTGGTGGCGCGCTCGCTCCGCACAGCGCGGCCGCTGGGCAACGTCACGCTCACGCTGATTGCTGAAAACAACGATGAGCTCGCGCGCGTGCGCACGGATGCGCAAGGGCGCGCGCGCTTCAGCGAAGCTTTGCTGAACGGCGATGGCCCCGCGCGGGCGCGGTATGTCATGGCTTATGGCGCCGAGGGCGATTTCACCGCCCTAGATTTGCGCCGGCCCGGACTCGACCTTTCCGACCGCGGCGTTGATGGGCGGCGCACGCCCGGCGACGTCGACGCTTTCCTCTACACGGAGCGCGGCATCTATCGCCCCGGCGAGCGCGTGCGCTTGATCGGGCTTATCCGCGATCAGGTCGGGCGCTCTGTTTCCGGGCGGCAATCCACGCTGGTCGTCTATCGCCCCAACGGCACGGAGGCGCGCCGCATTCGCCTGGATGCGGCGGCGGACGCCGGCGCCATAGCCAAGAACATCGACATAGACCGCAGCGCCCCGCGCGGGCTCTGGCGCGCCGTGCTCACGGTTGACGGCCAGGACGCCGCAGCCGGGGAGGTAAGCTGGTCGGTTGAAGATTTCGTGCCGCAGCGCTTGCGCGTGCGCATCGACGCCAGTGAAGCTGTGTTGCGCGCCGGTCAGTCGCGCCCGATCAGCGTGCAAGCCGATTTCCTCTATGGCGCGCCTGGTGCGGGCCTGGCGGTGGAGGCCGAAGGGCGCCTCACTGTCGACCCTAATCCGTTCCCGCAGTTTGACGGCTACGCCTTCGGACGCGCCGACGAGAGCTTTGACGAGCGTATGTTCACGCTCGACAGCACAGTGACGGACGGCGCCGGGCGCGCGCAACTCGCGCTGCGCCTGCCGGAAGAGCCCGACACCACGCTGCCGCTGCGTGCGCGCTTGATCGCTTCGGTGGCCGACCCCGGCGGGCGTATGGTGCGCGAGAGCTTTGCCGTGCCTGTGCGCCTGCGTGATCTCTATATCGGCCTGCGCCCGCAGTTCGAAAACCGTCGCGCCGGTGCGGGCGAACGCGTGGCGTATGACGTCATCGCGCTTGACGCGCGTGGAGACCGCACCGCCGCGCGCGGCCTGCAATGGCAAATCGTGCGCGAGGATTGGAGCTACGATTGGTACCTCGATAACGGCCAGTGGCGTTGGCGGCGCACCGGGCGCGACATCCCCGTCGACGGCGCCACGGTCGATGTCGCCGCGGCGCAGCCTTTGCGCATCGCCCAGGATGGGCTGCGCAATGGTTCTTATCGCCTGATTGTGCGCGACCCGCGCACCGGTGCGGAGACGTCGCAGCGTTTTGGCGTCGGTTGGGGCGGCCCCGCCGAAGACGATCAAACGCCGGACATGGTTTCGGTGATTGCGCCCAGCGATCCGGTGCGTCCGGGCGCGCGGGCTCGCGTACAGATCCGCCCGCCCTATGCCGGGGAAGCGCAAATTGTGGTGGCCACCGATCGCGTGCTGGAGATGCGCACCGTGCGCGTTACGCCGGACGGCGCCACCATCGACTTGCCGGTTTCCGCCGATTGGGGCTCCGGCGCTTACGTGCTGGTCACCGTGATGACGCCGCGCGACCCGGTGAATTTGCCGGTGCCGCGCCGTGCTGTGGGCGTCGCTTACGTGCCCGTCGATATGGGCGGGCGCACGCTGCAAGTAAGCGCGGGGGAAGGCTTGCAGAATGTGCGGCCCAACACGCGCATCGAAGTGCCGGTGCAGGTGCGCGGCGCCCCCGCCGGGGAGCGCGTGCGCGTTGCTATCGCCATGGTGGACCAGGGCATCCTCAATCTCACGCGCTATCAGAGCCCCAATCCGGTGGACTATTTCTTCGGCCGGCGCGCGCTTGGCGTGGATCTACGCGATGATTACGGGCGTTTGCTGAATCCGAACCTCGGTGCGCCCGCCGTGGCGCGCCAGGGCGGCGACAGCATCGGCGGCGAGGGCCTGACCGTGGTGCCGACGCGCACGGTGGCGCTGGTGTCGGATATCGTGGAGGTGCGCGGCGGGCGCGCCACCATCGCCCTCGACATCCCCGACTTCAACGGCACGCTGCGCTTGATGGCGGTGGCGTGGAGTGAAACCGCGCTGGGCCAGGATGCGGAGGAGGTGATCGTCCGCGATCCGGTGGTGGCGGAACTCATCCTGCCGCGCTTCCTTGCGCCTGGCGATGATGCGCAGGGCACGCTGAACATCGACAATGTGGAAGGTCCGCAGGGCGCCTATACGGTGACGGTGTCCGGCTCGGCGACGGCGCAGATCGCCGCCCAGCCGCGGCGCTTCACGCTCAATCGCGGCCAGCGCCAAACTGCGTTGATCCCGATCACGGGCGGGCCGTTGGGCGTGGGAACGATTTCGCTGCGCCTTGAGGGGCCGCAAGGTTTCGCGCCGATCGAGCGCAGCTATGACATCCAGTCGCGCGCGCCGTTCCTGCCGATCACGCTGACGGAAACCGCGCCGCTGGCCGCAGGGCAGACATGGCGCGCGGCCACGGATGCGCTGGCCAGCTTCCAGCCCGGCGCCCAGGCGCTGATCTCATTCTCTAACCTCGCGGGCATTGATCCCGCGCCCTTGCTGGATGAGCTTTATCGCTATCCGTATGGCTGCACGGAGCAGCTCGTTTCCGTCGCCATGCCGCTTTTGTACTACAATACGTTGGCGTCGGAGGCGAACCGGCAGGCCGATCCGCGTATCCGCCGCCGCGTGCAGGAAGCGGTGACGCAAATCCTCGATCGCCAATCGCCTGATGGCGCGCTGGGGCTTTGGCGTGCGGGCGATACCAGCGCCACGCCTTGGCTGGGCGCATATGCGGTCGATTTCCTGTGGCGCGCGCAGCAGCAGAACTATGCTGTGCCTCGCCAAGCCATGACCCAAGCCTACGCCGCGCTGCGGCGCGTGGCGCGGCTCAACGATTTCGGTTCGGTTAGCTATCAGTTCGAGGTGTATCGCTGGCCCGGCTCGAACGATTCAAATGAGCTGCTGCGCTCGCGCTCTGCGGCGTACGCGCTTTACGTGCTGGCGCGGGCCGGGGAGGCCGATATCGGCCAGGTGCGCTATTTCCATGACTCGCGCCTGAACAACGAGCCTTCGCCGCTGGCGCGGGCGCAGATTGGCGCGGCGCTGGCGCATCTGGGCGATCGCGCCCGCTCGCGCAACGCGTTCCGCATGGCCGAACGCGCGCTGGGCTATCGTAATACCGGCGATTGGTATCAATCGCCGTTGCGCGATCTTGCCGGCGTGCTCGCCTTGGCTGCGGAGGCTGGCGAGACTGAGCTGGTCGATCGTTTGCGCCAGCGGCTTGAGCGTGACGCGCCAGACGCTGGCCAGCTGATGACGCAGGAGCAGGCCCAATTGCTGATGGCGGCGAACACGCTGCTGGAGCGCGCGGGGCCTGTCAGCGTTTCGCTAAACGGCCAGCGTATGGCGGAGCGGCGCATCATCGTCGACGCACAGCGCTTGGCGGCGGGCCTGGCCTTCCGCAACGAAGCGCGTGGCGCGGTATGGCGCACCCTGCAGCGTTCGGGCGCGCCGCTTGTGGCGCCGGCGGCGATGCAAGCGGGCTACACGATTGATAAGCGCGTGTTCCGCATGGATGGCACGGTCGCCGATCTCTCCAGCATCCGGCAGGGCGATCGCGTGGTCATCGTCATCTCAGGCCAGCCAGAAGGCGCGCGCACCTATCCAACCGTGCTGGTTGATCTCTTGCCAGCGGGCCTTGAGATCGAAAGCGTGCTGCGTCCGGAGGACGGCCTGCAATCCGCCAATTGGGACGGAACCCGCCGCGCCGGCCCGTTTGCCTGGATCGGTGAAATCACCGCCACGCAAGTCGCCGAAGCGCGGGATGATCGCTTCGTGGCCTCGGCCAGCCTGCGCGGGCAATTCCGCTACGCCTATGTGGCGCGCGCGGTTTCGCCAGGGCGTTACACGCTGCCGGCTGCGCAGGTGGAGGATATGTACCGCCCCGGCGTGATGGCGCGCACGAGCACCGGCGAGATTCGCATCGCGCCGCGCGGAGGATAAGCCCATGCGCCGCGGGCCGCGCGTTGCGCTGCCGCTGACGGAAAAGCAGCGGCCGTGGGCGGCGGCGCTGCTCGCGTGCATGCTCACGCTGTTCGCGCTCGATCAGGCTTTCGCGCCGCCTTTGCAGCGCGTGCGTGAGGTCTCGCCGGTGGTGCTCGATCGCCACGGCGAGTGGCTGATGGCGTTCACGACCCGCCAGGGCACATGGCGGCTGGAAGCACGCCTGGATGAGATCGATCCGGAGTTTCAGCGCCGCCTGATCGCGATCGAGGATGCGCGCTTCTGGTGGCACCCGGGCTTTGATCCGATCGCGCTGGCGCGCGCCAGCATCGCTTACGCTCGCAGCGGCCGCGTCACGCAGGGCGGCTCCACCATCACCATGCAGCTGGCGCGCCTGCTGGAGCCGAGGCCGCGCAACATCGGCTCCAAGCTGATTGAGATCATCCGCGCCATGCAGATCGAGCGGCGGCTCTCCAAGCGTGAAATCCTTGCCGCCTACCTCACGCTGGCGCCCTATGGCGGCAATCTCGAAGGCGTGCGCGCGGCCTCGCGCGCTTATTTCCAACGTGATCCGCAATGGCTCGACGATGCGGAAATGGCGCTGCTCATCGCGCTGCCGCAGGCGCCGGAGGCGCGCCGGCCGGATCGGCGCCCGCAGGCGGCGCGCGCGGCGCGCGATCGTGTGCTGGAAATGTTCGTGCGCATCGGCGCGATTGACCGGCGCCGCGCCGCTGAAGGCCGCCAGAGCGCCATCCCCGCGCGCGCGCCGTTTCCCTATTCGGCGCCGCACGCGGCGCAAGCGTTGGTCGCCGCGCATCGCGGCGAGGGCGTGGTGCATTCTTCGCTGGATGCACGGCTGCAACGGGATCTGGAGGCGCTGGCGCGCCGGCGCGCCGAGCACATGGAGCGCGATGC
>JAEUMU010000058.1 GCA_016791325.1 Hyphomonadaceae bacterium | reverse complement strand
CTCTCCGGGCGCGCCGTGGCCGAGATCGCCGGCGAAAAGCATCTCGTTGGTCCGGGCGATTTCATGGGCTTCGCTACACCCGCCCAGGCCCACACGCTGCGCAACACGTTTGAGGAAGAGTGCGTCTATCTGATGGGCGGCGAAGATCGTCCGATCGACGTCGTCAACTATCCCGATCTCGGCAAGCGCTTCCTGCACATGCAAACCGAGAAAGGCGCCGAGTATTACGAGCTGGGCGAACCCACCACGCCCTTCGGCAAGCCTGACTAGTCAGCGCATCACAATGCCGTCGCGCGTCCGCACCCCATGCGGGGCGCTGTAACCATAGCTGCCGCACACCCGGCTTTGGCGCGCCATTGGCCCCGGCGGCTCATCGCCGGCGAAAACAAGCAGCGTCACTGCGCTCGGGCGCCCCTCATGCACGAGCGCAACATACCCCGCGCGCTCATCGCCGCACAGGCGCGGGCCCGCCCCGCTTTCCTCCACCACGCGCCGCAACTCCACGAAAACGTCCGGCGGCCCCAGCGCCAGCGCCGCATAACTTGTCCCGCCATGCGCCACCGGGTCGTAGCCACGGCGGGGCGCCAGCGTGCGCGTGTAGAGCACAGTCCCGCGTGAGAAGATCAGCCCGCCGCGCTCGATCGCGACATCTCCCGTCACAACGCGCGCGGTTTCGGAAACGGCGCGATATTGTCCGATCGGGCGCGGCGCCTCTGCGGCCTCGGCTTCTCCGCTGGGAGTGCGCGCCTCGCCGCAGGCGGCAAGCGCCGCGACCATGAGGGGAAGCAGCAAGGCGCGCATGACTCAATCTACCGCCCCCCGCTGCGTGCGACGATGACGCTGATCGCATTTCTGCGCGCAACGGTCGTCCGCGCCCGCGCCTGTATGAGAGATGCGAACCAATCCGCCCCCGCCGGCGCGGGCGTATAATGAGCGCATCTCGGCATGGGAGGCTCTTCGGATCCAAAGCCAAGCAGCGTTGAGATGTGGTGTGAACGTGATGCGAGCGACTTCCGCGAGGAACGAACTCGTTGCTCCGTGAGATGAAAGGAAGCGGAGGCCCGGCGGCGAAGATTTGGCTTCGCGCTGCACGTCGTCCGGGAATGCAGGCAAGGCGCTAAGCGCGGCTGGAACCCCAGCGTCGCAGCACGGTGATGCGGTTGAGCATCGTAGGGGAGCAGACCCTGCCGGTTGGCTGTCTCATCAACGCATGGCCCCCCAGAGCGCCTCTGAACGCCCCATGCCTGCGCCGGTCGCCAACACGCCGCGCAGGGCGCGCTTCGGCGCAAACCGCACACGCCTATTTCTGTGAAGCTTCAGCCGAAGCGCGTCCTGCCCTCCCGCCCCAACGCCGCGCAGCGCGCCGGCGCCGCGCACGCCTGCGCGCGTTACATTTGCAAGCGCAAGAACACTGTGTCCGGAATGGGCGTCTCGTAATATGCGCCGGTTTCCTCAAAGCCGAGCGACGCATAGAGCGTCCGCGCTTCCCGCATGGAAGCCAACGTATCCAGCACCATCCAGCGATAGCCGCCGGCGCGGGCGGCCGCGACAATCGCCTCCGCCAACGCCCGCCCCACGCCTAAGCCCCTGCCTTCCGGCGCCACATAGAGCCGCTTCATCTCGCACACGCCCGCCTCCAGCGGCCGCATGGCCACGCACCCGAGCGCGGCGCCGTTCGCGTCCCGCGCAAGCAGCAGCGCCCCTTCGGGCGGCGCATACTTGCCGGGCAGCGAAGCCAACTCGCCCTCGAACCCCTGATACCCAAGATCAATCGGCAACGACGCCGCATAGGCGCGAAACAGATCGCGGATGCTGGGCAGATCAGCAGGAAACGATGCGTCGTGAATTTTAAGCACGGCGCGTATCTATCCCCTCTCCCCCGCGATCGAGAGAGGGTGAGCATGAAGGCCCGCGCGCGAGCCCTATGAATGCACGCACTCCAACGCCACCCTTCATAGGTTCCTGCGCCAGACGGCGCCCCTTCACAACGGAATATTGTCGTGTTTCTTCCAGGGGTTCTCGAGCTTCTTGTTTTTCAGCGTGCTCAGCGCGCGGATGATGCGCTTGCGGGTTTCACGCGGCATGATCACATCGTCCACGTAGCCCAGTGAAGCGGCTACGAACGGATTGGCGAAGCGGTCGGAGTATTCCTTGGTGCGCTGGGCGATTTTTTCGGGATCGCCAATGTCGGCGCGGAAAATGATCTCCACCGCGCCTTTGGCGCCCATCACCGCGATCTCCGCGCTCGGCCACGCATAGTTCACATCGCCGCGCAGATGCTTGGAGCTCATCACGTCATAGGCGCCGCCATAGGCCTTGCGGGTGATCACCGTCACCTTCGGCACGGTGGCTTCGCCATAGGCGAACAAAAGCTTCGCGCCGTGCTTGATAAGCCCGCCCAGCTCCTGGCGCGTGCCCGGCAGGAAACCAGGCACGTCCACGAAAGTCACGATCGGAATGTTGAACGCATCGCAAAAACGCACGAAGCGCGCCGCCTTGCGCGAAGCGTCAATATCCAGCACGCCCGCCAGCACCATAGGCTGGTTTGCGACGATGCCTACAGTCGAGCCGTCGAGCCGCACGAAGCCGGTCAGGATGTTCTTGCCGAACTCCGCGCCGATCTCAAAAAAGTCGCCCTCATCCGCGACCTTCTCGATCAGCTCCTTCATGTCGTAAGGCTTGTTCGGATTGTCCGGGATGAGCCGGTCGAGCGAGGCGTCCTCGCGCGTCACATCATCATAATGCGGCCGGCTGGGCGGCTTCTCGCGATTGGAAAGCGGAAGAAAATCGATCAGACGCCGAATTTGCGTCAGCGTCTCGAAATCGTTCTCATACGCGCCGTCCACTACGCCCGACTTGGAAGCATGCACGCGGGCGCCGCCGAGCTCTTCGTGGGTGACGATTTCATTCGTCACGGTCTTCACCACTTCGGGCCCGGTGACATACATGTAGCTTGTATCCTTCACCATGAAGATGAAGTCCGTCATGGCTGGAGAATACACATCGCCGCCCGCACACGGCCCCATGATCACGCTGATCTGCGGGATGACGCCAGAGCCCAGAATGTTGCGCATGAAGATGTCAGCGTAGCCGGCGAGCGATTCCACCCCCTCCTGGATGCGCGCGCCGCCCGCATCGAAGATGCCCACGATCGGCGCGCCATTCTTCAGCGCCATGTCCTGAACCTTGACGATCTTCGCCGCGTGCGCGCTCGAGAGCGACCCGCCGAACACCGTGAAGTCCTTCGAGAACACGTAAACCAGACGCCCGTTGACCGTGCCATAGCCGGTGACGACGCCATCGCCCGGCACTTTGGTTTTCTCCATGCCGAACTCGTGCGAGCGGTGCTCGACGAACATGTCGAACTCCTCGAAGCTGCCCTCATCCAGCAAAAGCTCGATCCGCTCGCGCGCCGTCAGCTTGCCCTTGGCGTGCTGCGCCGCGTGCCGCTTCTCACCCCCGCCCTGGCGCGCGGCTTCGCGCTTGGCTTCCAACGCTGTGATGATGTCTTTCAAGGCGAAGCTCCCGGAATTGTCCGCACCGGGATGGCGGAACCAACCTAAGCTGACAAGTGCCGGATGAACGCAGCCAGGCTCTCAAACTCGGCCCGCTGGCGCTCCAGCTTGGCGCGGGCCTCATCATCCTCGCCCCAGCGTTCCAGGCTCCAGAGATTGTCCAGAGCGGCCGCCTGATACGCCTCTGAGGCGCCTAACCGCCCGGTCAGCAACGCCAGCGCGATCACCGCGGAGCCCGCCAGCCCCGCCGCCTGCGCCAGCGCCGTCAGCCGGAAATCGTCGATAGCCTCGATGAAGCCCGCCAGCCGCGCGATGGAGGCCGCATCGGCCTGCGCGGCGATCACGCCCGTCACCACCGGCAGCGTCAGCCCATGCGTCTCACGCGCCCAGGCCAGCAGCGGATCCCACGCGCCGGCCTGGCGGGCCACCAGTTCCGCCGGGCCCTCCGCGCGATGCGCCACGAGATCAGTCTCTGCGTACGCGGTGATGTAACGCGCCAGCTCGGCGCGGCTCTTGGGCGTCCAGTCAAGCGCGGCGAAACCCAGCTGTGTCAGCGGCATGGTGGCGGGTGCTATGTGCTCGCCCTGCGCGTCCCACTCGGCGGCGATCGCCGCCGCCAGCGCGCGTGTGGGCGATCGGAACACCGCCCCGCCCGGCGTGCGGAGCGTGCGCGAGTCCAGCGTTACGCCATGCTCCGGCGTGGCTGCGGCAGTCCTGTAAAAGCGGCGCGCGGGTTGGGCTGTCATGCGCCGCGCTGTCTAAGCCGGGATCACGTCAAACGCCAGCGAGAGGCGCTCGCGCCCTTCAAACGGGGCGATGCCGCGCCAGAAATAAGCGGGAAACAGCACCAGCGCCCCCACTTTGGGTTCAACCCACTTCTCCACGGCATCGAGAGCGCGGTTGGGCTCGCCCAGCTTCAGCCACCCCGCGCGCGGGTCGCTCGGCCGCTCGCCCGCCGCCAGCGCCGCCACGAACACGCCGCTGATCCAGCCGTCGTCACGCACATGATTGGGCACAGCACCGCCATCGCTCAGCCGTGTGGAGGAAAGCGCCGCGAAGCGATATCGCTGCGTCTTGCGCTGGGTGATGATGTCATCGCCCTTCAGGCGGGCGATATAGTCGCGCACAGCGGGCTCAGCTGCGCCCAAGAAAGCGCGCAGAGCCGGATCGTCAACCGCCAGCAAAGTGCGCGGCGTCTGCGATACGTTCGCCGCTTGCTGATCCAGCGGATGGGCGTGCGCCGCATGCTGGCGGCGCAGCGCTTCGGCAAGCGCGGCGTGAAAGCTCTCGGCGGAGAAATGCCCGCGCGGCGTCTCCAGCGTGTAAACGCGCGTCAGCCGTTCGTAATCGCAAGCCGCGCGGTAGAGCGGATCGCCCAGCATCCGAAGCGCCGTCATCTCGATGGCGATGAGGTATTGATCCTCGCCGCGCACCTTGCGCAACTCCCGCGCCGCGCTTAGCGCCTCCTGCGCGCGTCCGGCCCGGAGCAGCGTCGATAGCAGATTGCGCCTGGCGGTGGTCTCGTCGGCAGCGATTTCCGCAGCGCGCCGCAGCACGGCCAACGCCTCTTCGAGCCGGCCCATCTCATCGAGCAAGAAGCCTTGCGCGGTCAGCAAGCCCGGCAAATCCGGCGCCTGCGCCAGCCCGGGCGCCAGTATGTCAAGCGCGCGGGCGTGCTCGCCGGCGCGATGGAGCACGTCTGCGCAGGCCAGCCGCAACGCGAGATCCCCCGGCGTGCGCTCAAGCTGGGCTTCCATCAGCAGGGCGCTGGCGTCGCCCTCGCCGCGCAGCGCGCGCATGCGCGCCAGCGTCGCATGCAGCGCCACGTTATCGCTCCAAGGCGTCAGCGCCGATTCCAGCACGCCTTCTGCATCCTGCAGGCGGCCGGCGGCGTAGAGCGCGCGTGCATAACCGAGCGCCAGCTCCGGCGTATCGAGCCCGCCTTTAGCCAATTTCTCGTAACGCTGCAGCGCTTCCGCGCCGCGCCCCACGCGCTCCAGCGCACTGGCGTAATTGTGCTGCAGGCCGCGCGCATTGGGCGCCCGCTCCAACGCCTTCTCGAACGAGGCGAGCGCATCTTCATGGCGTTCCTGCCCACGCTGCACCTGCGCCAACAGCGACCACCCCTCCGGCCCCGGCATCGCCGCCGCCAGGGCGCGCGCCTCGCGCTCGGCCTCGTCCCAGCGCTCCACAGCCATGAGCGCGCGCACCAAATTGACGCGAACGATCGCGACATGCGGCAGCAGCGCCTGCGCCGCGCGGAAGATGCGCACCGCCTCATCGTGCGCGCCCCGCTGTTGCAGCATCACGCCCAGATCGTTGTAGTAATTGCCTTCGCTCAGCGCATTGGCGATGGCGGCGCGAAAGTAGCGCTCAGCCTCCGCGTTGGCCCCGCGCGCCTTCTTGATCAGTCCCATCAGATGCAACGCCGGCGCATTCGTGCGCAAACGGTGCAAAAGCGGCGCGAGCAATTGTTCGGCGCCGGCGGGATCGTTCTTGTCCAATAGCTCCCGCGCCGCATTTACAAACGGTGCGGTGTCGCCGGTCTTCATTGGGCGAAGGGCGCGAACGGATCGCGCGCCTCGCGCGGGTCGAAGCCGAGCAGATCGAATGCGCGCTCCATATGGGCGGGCAACGGCGCCTGCACGGAAAGAACGCCCCCCGAAGGATGCGGCAGGCGCAGGGCGCGCGCATGCAATTGCAGCGGGCTCTCAAGCCCGCCGGGCGTGGGCCGGTCGCAGCGATATTTCGGGTCGCCGGCGATGGCGTGGCCAATCTCGGCCATATGGAAGCGCAGCTGGTGCGTGCGCCCCGTCACCGGCCGCAGCGCCACCCAGGCCGCGCGCTGCGCCGCTTCAGAGAGCACCACGTATTGCGTGATGGCGTGCACGGCGCCTTCCTGTGTCTGCACCGCGCGTTGCATCATTTCGCGGTCGGCGTCGTGGGCGCCGGGCGCCTTGCGCATCCAGCCGCGGATTTCGCCCACCTTCGGGCGCGGCGCGCCCAGCACGATGGCCCAGTAGATTTTATCGGTATCGCGGTCGCGGAAGGCTTCGCCCAGCGCCGCCGCAGCGCGCGGATGGCGCGCCAGCACCAGGCAGCCCGAGGTATCGCGATCAAGCCGGTGGACGAGCTTAGGCTTCTTCTCCTCGCCGAACTTGAGGCCCTCAAGCAATTGATCGAGATGCCGCCCTGTCTTGGCGCCGCCTTGCACGGCCAGACCCGGCGGCTTGTTCAGCACGATCACATCGTCGTCTCGATGCAGAACAAGGCTCTGCACGTAGGCTTCGTCCTTGGCGCTGAGCGCGCCGGGCGCAGGGCGCGGGGCGGCTTCCGGCAGCGGCGGAATACGCACGCTTTGGCCGGGCTCCACCCGATCCGAAGCCTTTACACGCGCGCCATCGACCCGCACCTGGCCGGTGCGGATCAGCTTTTCGATCTGGCCTTGAGAAAGATGCGGGTAGCGCCGCCGCAACCAGCGATCGATGCGCGCCACGCCATCATCCGCACTGACCGTGACGGTCTCAACCGTCTTCATCACCGCCCCAACGCAAATCCAGCCCAGCACGCAGCGATGCTCAAAAACACCGAAGCGCCGATATACAGCGCCGCCGCGCCTGCGCTCTGCTCCATTAGCCGAATACTCTCAAGCGAAAACGCCGAGAACGTGGTGAAGCCGCCCAATAAACCGACGCCCAGCAGCAGGCGCAGATGCTCCTGCTCGGGCCCCACACGCGCCGCCAGCAGCCCCATTGCGAAGCCGCCCACGACGTTGACCGCCAGCGTGCCCCACGGAAACCCGAGCCCCAGCCAGCGCGCGGCGCCTACGCCGACGCCATGGCGCAGCACCGCGCCCACCGCACCGCCCAGCGCCACCAAAAGAATCTGAATCATCGCCCCGGCAGTCTCGCACGCAGGCTGGTTGAGAGCGAGCGCGCGTCATAGGCGTTGGCTTCATCCGGCTTGGGGCCTTGGCCGAAGCGAATTTCCAGCGTGGCCGAACGTGCGCGCGCCGGCGCCGGCGCGCCGATGGGGAAGTTCACGCCCACGCCAACGCCTGTGGCGCTGCGGCGGCCGAAGGTCGCGCCGCCCACGCCAAAGCCGATGCTGGCGCCGCCGCCGGATGGGGCGCTGTCAAAGCCGCGCCGATCCACCCAGAACCACTCGCGCCCGTTCAGCAGCGTAAGATCCGCCGCGCGCAGCAGCGCATAATCCTGCACCAGCGCCGCATCGGCGCCGTTGGGTGCGCGATAGGTCACAAAATAGCGGTTGGCTTCAATTTGTTGTTCTGAGAACCCGGCGCTGTTCGTCCCAGCGGCAGGCGCGTATGCCGGCGGCGTCGATGCGCAGGCTGCGAGGCCAAGCGCGACGGAGAGCGTAAGCAAAAGACGACCGATCATTGCATTGGTCCCAACTCTAGTCCCTCGCCGCTCAGCCTATCAGGTAAACCGCGCCAGCGCTCCCTCAAGGCCCAGCGCGCGCGCGGCCATCTGAAAATCAGGCGGCGGCGGCGCCGTGAACTGCGCCCGCCCACCTGCGGGATGGGCGATATCGAGTGCGGCCGCATGCAGCATCAGCCGCGGAATGGCGGCGGCGCCGAGCTGAAATAGACCGCCGTATTTCGCGTCCCCAGCAATGGGATGGCCAATCG
>JAEUMU010000040.1 GCA_016791325.1 Hyphomonadaceae bacterium | reverse complement strand
GCCGTGGCTCCTGCGGCCCTTCGCCGGATGCGGTGACGCCTTCCGGTCATCCCCACGGATGGCGGCATGTGATAGGGAGGGCGCTGCCCGCTTGCGCAGCGCCCTCCCTATGTTTGTGGCCCGGAGTTCCGTCAGGCGTCCAGTCTCTGCCGTATCCTGGCTGTGCCGCCCCTTGCGGACGGAGAAGAGGGAGCGCTTGCCGCATCCAGCCGGTGAAGCGCATCCATGATCGCGTCGAACGACACCGGATGCTTCAGGCCGGGCGGCCGCCGCAGGGCGGGCATGGATTCGACCGCGCAGGCGTCCGACGCCCATGCCGATAGGATCGCCCGCTTCTCGTTCGTGTCGAGTGCGCGGTCCGTCAAGACGTCGTCAGGATGTTCGAAGTGACGCGCCGGCGAAAGCAGCCGGTCGAGCGCGGGATCGGTTGCTTCGGGTGCCAGTGAAGGAATGATCGTCGAAAAGTCGGTACGGCCCATCGATTTCCTCCGTTCGTTCTGTCTCTGCAAAGCTCCTAATTCACTCAGTCGGGGTCGCGCGAGGCCCGCGCGACGATGGATCGATTTTGTTCGATCCGGGCATAATTTCAAGTCTTCCAAGATAGGCTTGCACCGGATTGCGCCGCGTTTTCATGGCGCTAGCACTCATGCGATGCGAGTGCCAAAAATTTTGCCTGACGCTCTTGAAACTCCGCGATGCCGAAACCAGATCGATACGCGCGCGGCCGGAAGGCACGCGAGCCCCGCTCCGTCTCCGGACCGGAGCGGAGGAACCTCTCACCGTCTGTTGTCCAGAAGGAGAACGATATGACGTTCCGTCCATTGCATGACCGCATCCTGGTCCGCCGCATCGAGGCCGAGGAGAAGACGGCTGGCGGCATCATCATTCCCGACACTGCCAAGGAGAAGCCCCAGGAAGGCGAGGTGATCGCCGTCGGCCCCGGCGCGCGCAACGAAGCTGGTCAGCTTCAGCCGCTCGACGTGAAGGTCGGCGACCGCATCCTGTTCGGCAAATGGTCGGGCACGGAAGTGAAGATCGACGGCGAAGAACTCCTGATCATGAAGGAGTCCGACATCATGGGCGTCATCGAACAAAAGAAGGCGAAGAAGGAAGCGGCCTAAGCGCTGCCGGCGCGCGGTGCGCTTCGAACGCGAGTTGGTAGGGCAACAGCGCCCGCCGCGCGCTCGAAGTTCTCGTAGCCGTCCTTTTCTCAATCAGTCGAATTCAAACCCAGAGGTACAAATCACATGGCTGCTAAAGTCGTGAATTTCGGAGCCGATGCGCGTGAGCGCATGCTCCAAGGCGTGGATATCCTCGCCAACGCGGTGAAGGTCACGCTCGGCCCGAAAGGCCGCAACGTGGTTATCGAAAAGTCCTTCGGCGCCCCGCGCACCACGAAAGACGGCGTGACCGTCGCGAAGGAAATCGAACTCGAAGACAAGTTCATGAACATGGGCGCCCAGCTCATCCGTGAAGTTGCCTCCAAGACCAACGACGAAGCCGGCGACGGCACCACCACCGCCACCGTGCTTGCCCAAGCCATCGTTCGCGAAGGCATGAAGGCCGTCGCTTCGGGCCGCAACCCGATGGATCTGCGTCGCGGCATCGATAAGGCCGTAGCCGCCATCGTCGAAGATCTGAAAGCCCGCTCGCGCAAGGTGAAGGGCTCGGAAGAAATCGCCCAAGTCGGCACCATCTCGGCCAACGGCGACACCGACATCGGCAAGTTCCTGGCCGACGCGATGGCCAAGGTGGGCAACGAAGGCGTGATCACGGTCGAAGAAGCCAAGAGCCTCGAAACCGAACTCGATGTCGTGGAAGGCATGCAGTTCGATCGCGGCTATCTGAGCCCGTATTTCATCACCAACGCCGACAAGATGGACGCGACCCTCGAGGATCCGCTCATCCTGCTGTTCGAAAAGAAGCTTTCCTCGCTTCAGCCGATGCTGCCGGTGCTGGAAGCCGTGGTGCAATCGCAGCGTCCGCTGCTGATCATCGCTGAAGACGTCGAAGGCGAAGCTCTCGCCACCCTCGTCGTCAACAAGCTGCGTGGCGGCCTGAAGGTTGCTGCGGTGAAGGCCCCGGGCTTCGGCGATCGCCGCAAGGCCATGCTCGAAGACATCGCCATCCTCACGGGCGGCCAAGTGATCAGCGAAGACCTTGGCATCAAGCTCGAAAACGTCACGCTCGACATGCTCGGCAAGGCCAAGAAGGCCGTGGTGAAGAAGGACGACACCACGATCGTCGACGGCTCCGGCGCCAAGAAGGACATCGAAGGCCGCATCGCGCAGATCCGCGCCCAGATCGAAGACACCACCTCCGACTACGATCGTGAGAAGCTCCAAGAGCGTCTCGCGAAGCTGGCCGGCGGCGTGGCCGTGATCAAGGTCGGCGGCGCGACGGAAGTCGAAGTGAAGGAGCGCAAGGATCGCGTTGACGACGCCCTGAACGCCACCCGCGCCGCGGTGGAAGAAGGCATCGTGCCGGGCGGCGGCGCCGCCCTGCTGCGCGCTGCGTTCAAGCTCAACATCAAGGGCGACAACGAAGACCAGAACGTCGGCATCGCCATCGTAAAGAAGGCGCTGGAAGCCCCGATCCGTCAGATCGTGGAAAACGCAGGCGTCGAAGGCTCGATCGTTGTCGGCAAACTGCGCGACAACAAAGACGATAATTACGGCTTCAACGCCCAGACCGAAGAATATGTCGACCTGGTCAAGGCCGGCATCATCGATCCGGTGAAGGTGGTCCGCACCGCGCTGCAGGACGCAGCCTCGGTTGCCGGCCTTATCATCACCACGGAAGCCTCGATCGCCGAAGCGCCGAAGAAGAACAGCCCCGCTCCGGGCGGCATGCCCGGCGGCATGGGCGGCATGGGCGACATGGACTTCTAAGCCCAACGCCTACGCGAAAACGGAAACGGCGGAGCGCAAGCTCCGCCGTTTCTTTTCTACTCAAGAGCTTTTCTATAGCGCCTTCCCCTCAAGAATGTTGCTGGCGGCAAGTCGTTCCAACATCGTGCGGTAAGCGCCATCGACCACCTTTGCGCCGAGACTGCCCGCCTGGCTTTTCAACTCGTGTTCTTCTCGGCATCCCGGGCAGGCGAAATCACCAACAGGGTTGTTGTTCGGCAGTTTTGCAAGTTTGGCGGCGCCGCAGCATAGGCGGTAGGCCGGTTTCAATAAGCCTCATGGATCCATGAATTCCAGCGATTGGCAATTAACCTCATTCCGGTTGAGCACAGAGAGAAGCTGAAACTACGAGCCGCGCACTCCAAGCGGTCGCACCGCCATTGCCACAGCCGCGAAGCCCCGCTCCAATGCGCTATGCTTCGCGCCGCTTTCTTCGCCGCCGCGCTTCTGGTCACGCCAGCGCAAGCGCAATCTGGCGATCCGCTAGCGCGCGGGATGCTCACGTTCCAGCACCATGCCAATGGTCTGCAATTTCCACGCTACACGCCCGCGTCGCTGCAAGGGTGCGCGTCGGCGCTGGAGCCGACCACTGGCTTACGCCAACGGCTGATTGATCTCGCCGTGCAGGAATGGGCGCGCTTCGGCTATCCGATCGCGCGCCGCGCTGGCGATGTCTCGGCCGCTTTTCCCGAACTAGCCGCACGCGACCTGTCCACCGCGCCCTATAACGAAAACGACCCCCTGCTCTTGAGCGCCATCGGCGGCTATTGGGCAGCACTCATCGGGGTCGAAGCCACAGGCGTTGCAGATGTCGGCAGCCACGAAATTGCAGAGCGCAACGCGCTCTGGGAGCGCACTGCTGGCGAACTGCGACGTAACGATGGCTGGCGCACGCCCTGGTCGGCGGCGTTCATCTCCTGGCTGATGTGTGAAGCGGGCGCTACGCCGTTCACGCTCTCCTGGGCGCATCGCGATTATGTGGACGCCGCCATCGCCGCCGCCGATGGCGGACCAGCGCACCTCTACCACGCGCGCCCGCCGGATCGCGCACCTTCCCCGGGCGATCTTCTCTGCTCACATCGCGCAGACTACCGCACCGATCTCGCCGCACGTCGCGAAGAATTTGGGGGCCTGGGCGATATGCACTGCGATCTCGTTATCGCCGTCAACGCCAGCACCCGGGATGTGCTGGCGCTCGGCGGCAATGTCGAGAACGGAGTGACGCTGGTGCGCTATCATGTTGGGCGGGGATTCTTCCGCACGCGCCTGCGCTCCTACTGCACGCCCAACCAACTCTGCCGGGGCGATGACGAGCGGCTGTTCACGCTGCTCGCACTACACGCGCGCGAGGAACACGAAGCGGCGTTTGCGCGTGCGCCCGCGCTGCTCGCCCCGCCGCTGCGCCCGCCGCCAATGTTCCGATAACGCATATCGCCGCACTTGCCGGTTTTGCTTGCCTGTCTGCCTACCATGCGTAGTTTGCGCGCCACGAGGAGATAGAATGGCCGCACACGGATCTGCGCCGCGTTGGTGGGAACGCGATACGACGCCCGGCTACATACTGATCGCGGCGACGATCCTTTCGTTCATTCTGCTGAACGGCCCCACCGGCGACGCGTTCCACCATTTGCTCGAAGATCAGATCGCAGGGCTGACTGTCGGCGTTGGCGCGGGCGCGCATGCGGTCAACCTGCACCTCATCATCAATGATGCTTTGATGGTGATCTTCTTCCTCTATGTCGGGCTGGAGCTGAAACGCGAGACGGTTGAAGGGCCGTTTAAAAACCCGCGGGAGGCCAGCATTCCATTGGCCGGCGCCGTCGGCGGGATGGCGGCGCCAGCCTTGATCTACCTGATGGTGGCCGGCCATGAGCCCGCGTTTGCGCGCGGCTGGGCCATTCCTGCCGCCACCGATATCGCCTTTGCTATCGGCGTCCTTTCACTGCTCGGTCCGCGTGTGCCTTCGGGCCTGCGCCTTTTCTTGCTCGCGCTCGCCATCATCGACGATTTGGGCGCCATCATCGTGATCGCGCTTTTCTATTCTACGCATCTGGTGGGCTGGGCGCTGGGCGGAGCGGTGGTGACATTTCTCGCCATGCTGATGCTCAACCGCGCGGGATTGAAGCGGTTGGAAATCTATTGGCTGCTCGGCCTCGTCTTGTGGGGGTTTATGCTTGTCTCGGGTGTTCACGCCACGATCGCGGGCGTGCTCACCGCGCTTGCCGTGCCGATGCGCCGGCCCGATGGCGGCTCCCCGCTTGTGACCGCCGAACACGCGCTAAAGCCATGGGTCCAATTCGCCATCATGCCAATCTTCGCGCTTGTGAACGCGGGCGTCGTACTGGCTGGAGCAGGGTTTGATACGCTGCTGCATCCGATCGCGCTCGGCGCCGCGTTAGGCCTGGTTCTCGGCAAACCTATAGGCATCATGATCATGGCGACGACTGCGGCGGCGTTGCTGAAACAGCGGTTGCCCGCCACGCTGCCGCAGATGCTTGGCATTTCGATGCTGGCCGGCATCGGCTTCACCATGAGCCTCTTCATCGGCAACCTCGCCTTCGGCATCGGCGATCTGGCGACGCCAGTGCGGTTCGGCGTGCTGGGCGGATCGCTGATCTCTGGCCTGGTGGGGCTCGCGGTGTTGGCAGCGGTGTGCCGCGCGGAGCGTGCGCCCTCCACCGAACTTGGCCGCGCGGAAGATTTGGCCGAGGAGCGCGGCGTGTTGGAGTAAATCAATCCGCCGCCGCCCACCCCTAAGCGCAAATAGACACGGCCGCGCTCCCAAGGGCGCGGCCGCTTCTGTCGCTTTGATTGCGGCGTTTCCTCCCCGAAACGCGACCGCCCGCGACGTGGCGACCGGCGGCGAAAGTGACAATCTCGTGATCAGCGGTCAAGCGCCGACCTTTTAATTATCGGGTCTTATTCCCCTCGCGCGAGCAAGTGCTGCACGCCGGCCACAAGCTGCGCCCGCGGCGCTTCCATCTGAACTTGCTCTCGCGCCTTGGCATAGGCTTCACGGTCCTCGCCCAAGCTGGCTGCGATTTTGGCGCCTAATTTCAGATCCTTAAGAGTAACCACGCCCTTCGCGAGTTCGTCCCCGCCCTGGATTACGGCCACCGGAGCAGCGCGCTTGTCCGCGTATTTGAGCTGGGCCTTCATGCCGCCGCCGCCGAGATAGGCTTCGGCCCGCACCCCCGCCGCCCGCAGTTCACCCGCCATCGCCAGCGCATCGGCGATTCGCGCCTGGTCCATCACCAGCACCACAACTGGCCCGGCTGTCTCGGACGCCGCCTGCGCCTGCAGCGCCGCCGCCAACCGCGAAACGCCGATCGAGAAGCCGGTGGCGGGGATCCGTTCGCCGCGGAAGCGGGCGACCAGATCGTCATAACGGCCGCCGCCTCCGACAGAGCCGAAACCGGCCCCATCGGCGCCAACCAGCTGCGCCTCAAAAACCGCGCCGGTGTAGTATTCCAGGCCGCGCACGATCGTGGGGTCTATGGCGGCGCGGCTATCGCCGATGTGGAGCGCGGTTAGCGCGGCGTCCATCTCCCTTAATTCGGTCACCGCCGCTGGCCCCGCCACGGCCTCCAAGCGATCCAACACCTCCGCGCGCGCCCCAGCGCCGGCAGTCACAAAATCCAGCACCGCTGCGGCCTGCGTTGCGTCCAGCCCCGCGCCCTTGGTGAAGTCGCCGGACTCATCCTTGCGCCCGGCGCCGAGCAGCGCCGCCACCCCTTCGCGGCCCAAGCGATCGTACTTATCGATCGCGCGCAGCACGATGAGGCGCGTTGAGAAGGCGCCCGCCGGCACGCCGATCCGCTCCAGCACCGCATCGAGCACGCGCCGCGTCGAGAACTTGACCTGCACCTTCCCAGCGCTGAGCCCCACGGCGTCATACGCTGCGCAGGCCATGGCGATCATCTCCGCGTCTGCGGCTGGCGAAGCGCTGCCCACAGTATCAGCGTCGCACTGCCAGAACTCACGAAAGCGGCCCGGTCCTGGTTTCTCGTTGCGCCACACCGGCCCTGCCGCCCAGCGGCGATACGGCTTGGGCAAGGCGTCGTAATTCTCGGCCACGAAGCGGGCCAGCGGCGCGGTGAGATCATAGCGCAGCGCCAGCCATTGCTCGTCATCGTCCTGCAGAGCAAACACGCCCTCGTTCGGGCGATCCTGGTCCGGTAGGAACTTGCCCAACGCATCCGCGTATTCGAAAGCCGGCGTCTCAAGCGGCTCGAACCCCCAGTCGTCGTAAACCTTCGAGATGCGCTGGATCAGGCCGCGCTCCAGCCCCAGGCCAAAGCCGCGACGGTCCATCAGGCCGCGCGCGCGGCGCGCCTTTGGGCGGTTGGGATCAGCTGCACTCATGGGCGTCGTCCGTAAACCATGCCGCGCCGCAGCATAAGCCCCTCGCGGAAAAAGCGATCCCGGCGCCCGGCTTGCAGCTTTGAGGCTAGTCCCGCGCTTCCGGAGCCCGTCCAATGCTCATTTGTGCCGCTTTGGCCACATTAGCCACTGTAAGCTTGGCCGAAATCCCCACCTTGGCCACTGAAGTCGAGTCCGAAGCGCGGGCGTTAACCGCGCAGACGACGATCACGCCAGCTTTCCTGGCCGGCCTGGAGGATTTCTCCGGCGACGCCATGCGCCTCTCCGAGGCGCTGCGCGAAGCTGGCGTCGAGCAAGACCTACCTTGCATCTTCCGCGGCATCGCCGAAGACGCCGCCGAGCGCGTGACCGAGTTCCAGGCCGCCGATACCGAAGCCGAGCGCCGTATGGCGTTCGATGGCCTGCGCGCCCTGTTGAATGACGCCATCCTCATCGCGCCGATGGCCGCGGGCGCAGCCACCGACGCCGCAGAGGCGCGAGCAATCGCCGCCCGTTAGTCCGCGTATTTTACTGTGCAGCCGTAAGGCGTGGTATCGCTCACCGCGACAGGCCGCCCCGCCTCCAGGTCTGCCAACGCCGAGCGCACATAATTGGTCGCGCCTTCCAGCGTTGACGGCCGTGCTGAGGGGCGATCATCGATCGCCCCCTGGTAAACGATACGGCCCTGCGGATTGATGATGTACATGTGCGGCGTCGTGCGTGCGCCATAAGCGCGGCCCATCACGCCAGTGGGATCCAGGAGCGTCGCGCTCGGCGCGGCGTTATCGGCCGCGAGCCGCTCGCGCACGCCAGCGCCGTCGAGATAGCCCTGCTCGCCGGGTGCAGAGGAAATCACCTGCAGCCAGACCACACCATTACCGATCGCGTCGCGCTGCAGCGCTTGCATTGCGCCAGCGTCGTAATGTTTGCGCACATAGGGGCAGCCGTGATTGGTCCATTCCAGCACGACGGTCCGGCCGGAGAATTCAGCGAGCGTACGCGTCGCCCCGCTTGCATCGCGCACAGAGAAAGCGGGCGCGGCAGCGCCAGTCTGCACTGCGGCCTCGGCTGGGGCGCTATTGAGCAATGCGCCACCCGCAAATACCGCCGTCGCCAAAGCGGCGCCGCCGAGGATAAGCCCTCTCTTGCTCAGCTTCGTCATGATGCAGCTCCCGAGATTGTTTCGATAATTAGCCGTTCGCTCAAAAGTTGCGGCAACACAATGGGCGCACGACCGTCCGCAGGATAGAAGAGATAAAGTGGAACGCCGACACGTCCATGTTCCGCCAGAGCGGCCGCAATCGCGTCATCGCGATTGGTCCAATCGCCCTGCAGATACGCTACGTTCGCCTGCGTGAACGCCGCCGCTACGCGCGCACTTGAAAGCGCCGCGCCCTCATTGACCTTGCACGTCGCGCACCACGCAGCCGTGAAATTTACAAACACGGGCCGGCCTTCGCTGCGCAGTTCAGCGACGCGCGCGGCGCTCCATGGCTCATGCGCCAGCACCTGCTGAGTTTCAACGCCCGCAAGAGGCCGCCACACGAATGCTCCAGCAACCACCAGGATGACGACGCCCGCCGCCAGCCACACACGGCCCCATCGCGCCACCATCAACGCAAACGCAAGCGCCACCGCAAGGACCAGCAGCGCCAATACGCCCGCCGATCCCGCCTGCTCTGAGAGCACCCACACAAGCAGAGCTGCAGTCACAAGCATCGGAAAAGCGAGCACGTGCTTCACCTTTTCCATCCATGGCCCAGGCTTCGGGATGAAGCGTTGCAATGCGGGCGCAAAGTGCAGCAGTGTCAGAGGTGCTGCAAAGCCCAAGCCCAGCGCCGCGAAGATCAGCAATGTAGTGCCTGCATCCTGCGTCAGCACCGCGCCTACGGCGCCCCCCATGAACGGCGCCGTGCAGGGCGTCGCCGCAACGACCGCCAACACGCCGGTGAAGAAGGCGCCTGCGTCCCCTCCGCGTGAAGCCAGCGCACCACCGGCGTTCTGCAAGCCACCGCCGATTTCAAACACGCCAAGCAGATTGAGCCCAATCGAAAAGAACAACAGGGCCAACCCGGAAATCACCCATGGCGCCTGTAGGTGGAAACCCCACCCCAGCGCTTCGCCGCCCGCACGCAACGCAATCAACACGCCGGCGAGCGGGAGAAACGCCGCCATCACGCCGGCCAGATAAAGCAACCCATGCCGGCGCGCCTGCCCGGTTTGCGCCCCATGCGCAAACGCAAGCGCCTTCACCGACAGCACCGGCAACACGCACGGCATGACGTTGAGAACTAGGCCGGCAAGAAACGCTAACCCTAGCGCCGCGATCAGGGCCGCTGCATCCATAGGGGGCGCCGCGACAGGGGGCGCACTGGCGCCTTCCAATTCCGCGAGCGGATAGTCTGCTGAAAACGACGCCGCAGCGGCATCCACGCCGGCGGGAGCCTCGCCCGGAGCAGCGGCTATCTCCAACGCACGGCGCGCCCACGCACCACTCTCGCGCTGCTCGAACGTAATGACGCCCTCTAGTGGCGCACTCCCCAAATCCCTGGCGACACCTGGAGGGATAGTGAAACTCAACCCCGCCTCGCCGACGCGCGGCGCTTGTGGCTCGGAATGCGCCATCACATCGCGGCTGAACGGGAAAAAGTGCGGATTGCGCACCTCGCCCATATTGGGGATTGTCACGCTCAGCCGCACCGGCGTGCCCGCCGTGACGCGCGCCTCTACGCCCGCTTCCCGCCTTGGCAGCGCGGCAATGGCGGCGGCGATGCGCGGCGCCCAAGCCGGATCGTCGCGCCCTTGCGCCTCCACGGGCAACGTTAGCGTGAGCGTTGCTTCTTCAGGAATGCAGATGTCCGAGCAAACCAACCAGTAGGCGGCCGCTGTAAACGTCACGCGCTCGCCCACACGAGCATTCGCCGGCGCGCGCACTTCAATCGGATAGAGAACCTCGCCGTGATAGCCGTAATTGATGATGCCGGCGAAAGGCGCGGGCTCCGGCGCGGGCCATTGGAGGGCGCCGATCTGGTACCCCGTCGGCGCGCTCCATGTGAGCTCAGTCGGCTCGCCACTATCGCCCGGATTGCGCCAATACGTGTGCCAGCCGTCATTGATGCGCGTGCGCAGCGCGATGGTGAAGGTTTCACCCGGTGAGATAGCCGCGCGGGCGGAGTGCAATTCGCCCTCGACGTTGCCGCTATTGACCGGCTGGGCCGCCGCTGGCGTCGCGATTGCAACCCACGCCGCCGCCAACATCACCAAAATCGTGCGCAAGCGTGTGATCATGCTCACCTCTTCGCCGCTCAGCCCAGGCGCGGCAATGGCAATTCGTCGGAGCGGGCCTCGCGGTTGCGGCGCGGTCAGAAAAAAGCGCCCCTCCCAGTCCTGGAAGGAGCGCTTTTCGCCTGTCGCGTGCTGAACTCGATCAGCTGAGCGGCGTCGAAGCCTGAATGCGCGCGGCGCGGCTCAGGATCTTGGGCCAGAGGCCGAGCGAAAGCAGGTGCGCGTGCATCACCGCACCCACGCCGCGATCGCGCAGCTCCAAGAAGGTCTCTTTCGCCAGCGCGTTCAGCTTCTGCTCCGAGATGCGCAGATATTCGCCGATCTTGACCGGCTCATCCGGCGTGCCGTCCGCCTTGGCCCGCGGCAACGCCAGGGGCGTCAGCTCGAACAGATCGTGCTGCTCCATCAGTTGCACAAACTCTTGCGTGCGGCGGCCGAGAACGTCGAACTCACGGCAAAACTGGATCGCATCTTCGGTGAAACGCGAGGGCTTTTCGCCTTCAAAGAACGGCAGCTCCGGCGTCGAGGACAGCATCTTGGCCGCGCGATCGATGCAAACCAGCACACGATCGGCGTCCTTCGCTTGGCTGGGCGACTGGCCGTCTTCCGGCGCAATCACCGGCAGGAACGGATAGCGGCGCGCGAACGCCGGCAGATAAACTTCCGGATCCAGAGAGCCATCCGCCCCCAGAAACACGTTCATACCAGGACGCAGGCCCATCACCGCAAGCGGCGTTTTGGACTGGCTGTCGAAGATGATTGGATAGCACACCGCCGCGAGGCCGAACTCATCAACCGTCAACGGCACGAGGTGGGTGTCGGCCAGGAACGAGAACGGATTCGTCACCGCGCTCACGCCAAGCGATTTGTGCTTTTCGTAATTGAGCGGCTCAAGCTGGCGATAGAACAGGATCTGGCCCATCGACTGTTGGCCGCCACTAGCGGTCGTCATGCGTATCTCCGCGGGTTCCCTACCACTAGGCGTCTCCAACCACGAAAGCGTCTCCGCCGCAACACTTCTGCGCAAAAACGCTGCGTCGGAACCGCTTTTCCCGAACGCGGCTCATGCTAAGGGATGGCGAATGCGGGCGCGGACGCATGCGGAGGGGGCCATGAAGTCAAGCCTTTGGGCGTGCGTTCTTGCGCTTGGGTTGAGTCTGGCGGCATGCGGCCCCCGCGGGGCGGCGCCAGTGACCGCCTTCGAAGGCCGGCTCGCCGACTGGACGCGGGAAATCCTCGCCGACAGTCCAGAAGCCGCCACTCTGGCGGGGGTCAGCGAAGCGGAAGCCGGGGGCGCCTACGCCGGACGGCTCGATGATCGCTCCATCGTCGCCGTAGAAGCGCGGCGCAGCGCCGCCGTTCGCCGCTTGGCGGAACTACGCGCGCTCGCGACCGACAATCTGGACCCAGAGGACGCCTTCACCCTCGCTGTGCTTCGGGCCCAGTTTGAGGCGTCTGCGGCGGCGGCGACCTTTGATTACGGCCGCTTCTCGCCCTTCGCTGGGCTTCAGCCCTATGTGCTGAACCAGCTCGACAGCGCCTTCATCACGCTGCCTGCCTTTCTCGATGAGCGGCACGTCGTAGAGAATGACGCCGACGCGGAATCCTACATCACCAGGCTGCACCAGGTCGCGGTCGCGGTGGATGCAGAAACCGCCCGCGCGCGATTAGATGCAGAGCACGGCG
>JAEUMU010000035.1 GCA_016791325.1 Hyphomonadaceae bacterium | reverse complement strand
TGGCGGGCCGGGGCCCCTGGTCAGCCAACTGGGCAAGAGCGCCGGCCTCGGCGCCCGTCCCGTTCCGGTGCTGGTGGTGCCCGGCGCGCTCTCGCGTGACGAGATCCGCGCCCTCGCTCTGCCGCTCGAGCGCGCTTTGGCCGACGATGCAAGCTTGACCCCGCCCGACCCCAAGCCCACCTGAAGGCCCATGTTTATTCAAACGGAATCCACGCCCAATCCACGTACGCTCAAGTTCCTGCCGGGCCGCGAGGTGTTGGGGCAGGGCAGCCGCGAGTTCGCCGATTCCGCGGCCGCCGCCGGTTCGCCGCTGGCGCTGGCCTTGTTCGCCGTCGATGGCGTTGAGCGCGTCTATCTTGGCGGCGATTTCGTCACGGTGACCAAGGCTGAAGCGATCGAGTGGCCGCATCTGAAGCCGCATCTGCTCGCGGCCATCATGGATCACTACACGTCCGGCCAGCCCGTGCTGCTCGCCGGCGGAGACGACGCCGCCGGCGAGGCCGACATCACCTATGAGGGCGATGCAGCCGCGATCGTGAAGGAACTGAAAGAACTGATCGAAGCGCGCGTGCGTCCCGCCGTTGCGCGCGATGGCGGCGATATCACGTTTCACTCCTGGGACCATGAGGCGGGCGTCGTGCGCCTCAACATGCGCGGTTCCTGCGCCGGTTGCCCGTCATCGACCATGACGTTGAAGCAAGGCATCGAAAACATGCTTCGCCATTACGTGCCGGAGGTGCAGGCGGTGGAGCAGGTGCTCGATTGAAACGGCCTTGAACGTCCTCGCCATCGATACCGCGCTGGACGCCTGCGCCGTCGCCATCGTCAGCAGCGATGCGGTGTGCGCCCATCTGCAAGAATCGATGAATCGCGGTCAGGCCGAACGCCTGGCGCCCATGGCGCACGAAGCGGCGGCGCACGCGGGCCTGGCCTTCACCGCACTGGATCGTATCGTCGTCACTACCGGGCCTGGCTCGTTTACCGGCGTGCGCGTCGGCCTATCGTTCGCGCGTGCGCTCGCCTTGGCGCTGGGCAAGCCCTGTCTGGGCGTGTCCACGCTGGAAGCGCTGGCGCTGCAGCAGGGGGAGGCGGGGTTGCGCGCGGCGGTGATTGAAACCCCGGGCGCTGCGTATGCCGCGCTTTACGAGAACGGCGCGCCGCTGATGGCGCCGCAGCCGATTGTGCATGGCGCACACGCGGAATTGTTCCGGGCCGCAGGCCGCGCTTTCGTGCAAACCGGGCCGAACGCGCTGGTCGATGTCGCGGCCCTGGGCCGTCGCGCGGCGCGGCTCGATCCCGCGGCGTACGCGCCCCACCCATCTTATCTGCGCGCCCCGCACGTCACGCCGCCCGGCGCCGGCGCGCCATGATTGAAACCGCCGACGCCAGCGTCGCGGCGCTGCTGGCCGCGTTGCACGCCCGCGCCTTTGAAAAGTCCTGGAGCGAAGCGGAAATCGCCACGCTGCTGCAAAACCCCACCGCCTTCGCGCTGCTCGCGCGCGCTGGCGCGCCGCAGGGGTTCATCCTCGCGTGGGTGGCCGGCGGCGAAGCAGAAATTCTCACCGTCGCGGTGGATCCAGCGTCGCGTCGCAAGGGCGTCGGCGCAGCGCTTGTCACCGCTGCCGGCGTCACGGCTCTGGTGCGCGGCGCAGAGACGATGCATTTGGAGGTGGCCGAAGATAACGAACCCGCGCGCGCGCTCTACGCCAAGCTGGGCTATGAGGAAGCCGGCTGCCGTCCTGGCTATTACGCCGCCGCGTCCGCCGCCAAGGACGCCATCGTAATGCGCAGAAAGCTGCCGCGGCCGCTGGTTTAGCCCGTCCAAGGTGGACACAGCGCGCCCATCGGCGCTATGTCTGCCGCCAATCGAGGATAGAATGGATCGCATCGAAAAACTCTGCGTCGAGAAGGGCATGCGCATGACGGAACAGCGCCGCGTGATCGCGCGCGTTATCTCCCTCAGCCATGATCATCCCGATGTTGAAGAGCTGCACCGCCGCGCCGCGGCGGTCGATTCCGGCATCTCCATCGCCACCGTCTATCGCACCGTGCGCTTGTTTGAAGAGGCCGGCATCCTTGAGCGTCACGATTTCCGCGATGGCCGTTCGCGCTACGAAGAGGTGCCGAACGAGCACCACGATCACCTGATCGACATGAAAACCGGAGATGTGATCGAGTTCGTCGATCCAGAAATCGAACGGCTGCAGCAGGAAATCGCGCGGCGCCTGGGTTACAAGCTGGTCGATCACCGGCTGGAGCTCTACGGCGTGCCGCTGGAAGATAAAGCCAAAGCCGGCAAAAAGGCCGGCTAAGCAACGCCAATGGATCAGCCCGAACGGCCTGCGCTCAAGCGTCTCTATATCGAGACCTACGGCTGTCAGATGAACGTCTATGATAGCGAGCGCATGCGCGATGTGCTGGCGCCGCTGGGCTATGCGCCATCGGATCGACCCGATGACGCCGATCTCGTCGTGCTCAATACCTGCCACATCCGCGAGAAGGCGACAGAGAAGGTCTATTCTGAAATCGGGCGCCTGCGCGCGCATAAGGAACGCCGCGCCGCCGAAGGCAAAGGCATGACCATCGCCATCGCCGGCTGTGTCGCCCAGGCGGAAGGCGAAGAGATCATCGCCCGCGCGCCCGCCGTCGATCTCGTTGTTGGCCCGCAGGCCTATCACAAACTGCCGGAGCTGATCGCTCGCGCCGCGCGAAAAAGCGGCGAACGACTTGCCGCCGATTTCACCGCGCAGGAAAAGTTCGATGCGCTCCCCGCGCGCGCACCCGATGGCGTCAGCGCGTTCCTTTCGATCCAGGAGGGCTGCGATAAGTTCTGCACTTTCTGCGTCGTGCCCTACACGCGCGGTGCGGAGTATTCGCGCCCGTTGGGCGATGTGCTGGGCGAAGCGCGTGCGCTGGTGGAGAAAGGCGTGCGTGAAATCACGCTGCTGGGCCAGAACGTCAACGCCTATCATGGCGGGGAGGGCGGGTTCGCCGGCCTGTTGCGTGCGTTGGCCCAGATCGAGGGCCTCGTGCGCCTGCGCTACACCACCTCCCACCCGATCGAGATGAGCGATGATCTGATTGCTCTGCATGGCGAGGAAGAAAAGCTGATGCCCTACCTGCACCTGCCGGTGCAGTCTGGCTCCGATCGCATCCTCAAGGCGATGAACCGTAAGCACGATGGCGCCTTCTATCGCCGCATCATTGAGCGCCTGCGCGCCGCGCGGCCGGATATTGCGCTTTCCACCGATTTCATTGTCGGCTTCCCCGGTGAGCGCGCGCAGGATTTCGAGGATACACTGGCGCTCGTGCGTGATGTCGGTTTCGCGTCCGCCTATTCGTTCAAATACTCCCCGCGCCCTGGAACGCCCGCTGCGGCGATGATGGCGCAAGTCGATGAGGCGGAGAAAAGCGAGCGCCTCGCCCGCCTGCAAAAGCTGCTGAGCGAACAGCAGCGCGCGTTCAACGAAGCCCAGATCGGGCGCGTTCTGCCTGTGCTGGTGACGGGGCAGGGGCGCAAGCCCGGCCAGGCGCACGGCCGCTCGCCCTATCTGCAAGCCGTGCATTTCGAAGCGGACGCCGCGCCCGGTGCGGTGGTGGCGGTGCGCATCGAAGCCGCGTCGCAAAATTCACTCGCCGGCGCGCGCGCCGCATCAGCTACGGAGGCCGCGTGAACGACGCCGCCGCGCTTACCCGCACCATCACGCTTGCCGAAGCTGGCGTCGCCCAGGCCGTGTTCGGCCCGCTGCACCGCCACCTCGCCAACATCCAGGAAGCCTTCCGCGATCCTAACGCGCCGCGCGGGCAGCCCTCCTATCGCGTAACACTCGATGCGCAGGGTGACCGGCTGTTGGTGCGCGCCGAGAGCGCGGCGGATCTCGAGCGCGTGCAGCGCATAATCGAGTCCCTGGTTGAACTCGCCCGCCGCAAGGGCCGCGTGCGCGAGGGCGAGGTGCTGGCGGCGATTTCCCTTTCCGAAGGCCAAACCGAAGCGCCGGGCCCGATGCACCTGCCTCAACTCGGCGGCCTCACCCTGCGCACGCCGCGGCAGGTGCATTATGTCGAAGCGCTGCGCGATGAAGCGCTCGATCTCATTTTCGGCGTCGGCCCTGCCGGCACAGGCAAAACCTTCCTTGCCGTCGCCGCTGCGGTCGAAGCGCTCAAGCAGGAGCGCGTCGATAAGATCATCGTTACGCGCCCTGCGGTCGAGGCAGGGGAGAAGCTTGGCTATCTGCCGGGCGATCTGGCCGAAAAGGTCGATCCGTATCTGCAGCCGATCTGGGACGCCTTCCGCAGCCAGATGGGCGAGAACGATCTCAAGATGCGCCGCGAGCGCCGCCAGATTGAGGTTGCCCCGCTCGCCTTCATGCGCGGGCGCACGCTCTCCAACGCCTTCGTCATCGTTGATGAAGCGCAGAACGCCACGATCCTGCAGATGAAGATGGTGCTCACGCGTTTGGGCGAAGGCTCGCGCATGGTGGTCACGGGCGATCCCTCGCAGATCGATCTCGTGCGTCCCGATCAATCCGGCCTCGCGCACGCGATCTCAATTCTGGAACATCTCGAAGGCGTGGAGGTGATCCGCTTTGCGGCGCAGGATGTGGTCCGTCATCGCCTCGTCGCACATATCGTCGAGGCTTATCATCGCGATGAAACCGGCCGTGCCTGATCCCGCCTTGGAGGTCGATATTCTCGGTGGCTCGCCGCTGTGGCGGGGCCATGAGGAGGCGCTGGCGTCCGCCTTGGCCGCCGCCGCCGCCGCGGAGAACGTCTCCGGATCGGTGTCGCTGCTTTTGGGCGATGACGCCGCCATCGCGGCGTTGAACACGCAGTTTCGCGGCAAGCCGGGGCCAACGAACGTGCTGTCGTTCCCTCCCGCAGGCCCAGGGGAGGGGGCGGACGGCTTCCTGGGGGACATTGCCCTGGCGGCCGAAACCATTGTCGCGGAAGCAGAATTTCAAGGTAAACGGTTCGAGCACCACGCCGCCCATCTGGTCGTGCACGGCTTTCTGCATCTTTTGGGCTATGATCACGAAGCCGAGGCCGCTGCCGAGGCGATGGAAGCGCGCGAGCGCGCCATTCTCGCTGCGCTCGGCATCGCCGACCCGTATGCGTGAATTGAGGAGTGCGACGGACCGGACATGGTCGAGACAAACGAAGACGCAGAATCCCCTTCGCGAAGACGCGCGGGTCTGATCGGAAAGTTTTCGCGCTTGTTCGCGAAAGCGTCGTCAGGGCCCGCCGCCGCTGTCGAAGAAGCGCTGCGCGAACGCGAAGATCGCGGCGAATCGCTTGAAGGCGCCCACAAGGATATGATCTTGCGCGCGGCGCGCTTTGATCGTCTGCGCGTCGCCGATGTGATGCGCGCCCGCGCTGAGATTGTTGGCATCGAAGCCTCCGCCACCTTGGGTGAGGCGGCGCGCGTCTTTTCTGAAAGCCAGCACTCGCGCCTGCCAATTTATGGCGAAACCCTCGATGATCCGCAGGGTTTCGTTCATGTGCGCGATGTGATTTCGCTGCTCGCGCCGGACGCCAAAGGCGAAGCAACCGCCAAGTTTAGCGATCGGCTGCTGCCGCGCATCCGCCGCGATATTCTCTACGTTCCTCCGTCCATGACGCTGGCGACGCTGTTCTTGAAAATGCAATCCAGCCGCATCCATCTCGCGCTCGTGGTGGACGAATATGGCGGCACGGACGGCCTCGTTTCCATGGAAGATCTGGTGGAGCAAATCGTCGGCGCCATCGAAGACGAGCACGATGTCGATGCGCCGCTGGTGCAGGAGCGTCCGGCGGGCACGTTTGAAGCCGATGGCCGCGCTCCGATCGATCAGCTGGAGGCCCGCCTCAAGGCCAGCCTCGATCTGCCCGAACATGAAGATGAATTCGACACCGCCGCCGGCCTCGCCGTCGCCCTCGCCGGGCGCTTGCCGCAGCGCGGCGAGATTTTGCGCCATCCGGCTGGTTTTGACGTGGAAATCATCGACGCTGATCCAAGGCGGGTTAAACGTGTTCGGATCAAACCCGCCGTCGGCGCGCCGCCGCCGTCAAATAGCCCGAGCCATTCTCCAGAAGAAGCCCGCTAGCGATTGACGCCGCAGCCGCGCTGCGGTCCAAACCGCTTTCCTCCCAGGAGCCGTCATGGAGCTGCGCGTGTCCGTGCCTGAAGCGCAAGCGCCGACGCATTCGTCGGCGCCAATGGTGCGCATTATCGGCGTTGACGCGCCATGGCGCCGGCGCGGCGTCACCATGTTGGCGGGCGCGCTCGCAACGCTCGGCCATGCGCCGTTTCAGCTGACCGGCGTTTATGTCATCGCCATTGTCGCGCTGGTTTGGCTGCTTGATCTCGCCGCCGCGAAGCCCAAACCCATCGCCGCCGGCTTCGGCACGGGCTTCTGGTTCGCGCTCGGCCATTTCAGCACCGGGCTCTATTGGGTGTCGTCGGCCTTCCTGGTCGATAGCCAAAGCTGGGGTCCGATCTGGGGCGTGCCGGCGGCGTTTGGCCTTGCGGCTGGCATGGCCTTGTTTTGGGCGCTTGGTTGCGCGCTCGCTGTGGCGCTGTGGACGCCGGATGTGCGGCGCATCTTTTCGTTCGCCGTGGCGTTGTTCGCCGCCGAGTGGGTGAGGGGGCACATTTTCGGGGGCTTCCCGTGGCTTTTGCCTGGCTACGTCTGGACCCCCGGCGAACCCGTGTCGCAGCTCGCGTCCGTGTTCGGCATTTATGGTCTCACACTGATGACGCTGCTGTTCGCGGCGACGCCTGCAGTCATGCTCGATGTCGGCGTGCGTGCGCTGCGCCGCTTCGGGCCGATGATTGGCGCTGCGTTGCTGCTGGGGATGGCGTGGGGGTGGGGCGCGCAGCGTATCGCCGCCGCGCCGATTGACCCGCCGGGCGCGCAGCCCATCGTGCGCGTGGCCGATGCGGGCTTGAGCCAGGCGGAAAAGTGGCGCTACCGGCCGGATCAGGAATGGCGCGTGCTGCAGCGCTATCTCGATGTCACCGGCGCCGCTGATGAGTCCCGCGCCGCCATCGTCGTGTGGCCGGAAGGCGCGATCCCGACGATGAACTTCTTCACGTTGGACAATCCGCAGTTCCTCGCCGCGATGGCGCGCGGCCTGGGCGATCGCGCGCTCATTACCGGGCTCTCGCGCTGCGAACCGGCGCCAGCATGCGAAGCCTTGCTCTATGGTCGCCCCGGCGGCGATCAGGCGCGGCTGTTCAACTCTGCCGCCGTCATTGATGGCGTTAGCGGCGAGCCGCGCTTGGGCCAGATCTACGATAAGCACCGCCTGGTGCCGTTCGGCGAGTTCATTCCACTGTGGTCGCTGGTCAGCCGGCTCAACATCGCCCCGTTGCAGCGCATCGGCGCCGGTTTCGAAGCGGGCCCCACGCCCCACCGTTTGATTGTGCCCGAGGCGCCGCCGGCTCTCGTGCTGATTTGCTATGAGGCGATTTTTCCCAACCTCATCCCCGGCGGGGAGGAGCGTCCGGGCTGGCTCGTCAGCGTCACCAATGACGCCTGGTTCGGACAGGGCACTGGCCCCTGGCAGCACTACGCCATGGCCCGCTATCGGGCGATTGAGCAAGGATTGCCCCTGGCGCGGGCGGCGTCGGGAGGTGTTTCTGCTATAATTGACTCAACAGGCAGAGAAATCGCCTCAACGAGCGCCGGCCGAGGATTTGCCGAGGCTCAGTTGCCACCCAGCATGCCCGAGACGACCTACTCCAAATGGGGTATCTTGTTACTGACGATTGTCCTTGTAATCGTGGCTTCGTTTCGCTTTCTACTGCCGGGTAAGGGACGAAGCACATGAACGACGAACGTGCCGCCAACGCAGTGGACCGCAAGCTTGGTCAACGGGTCCGGACGCGCCGATTAGAAATCGGCATGAGCCAGGAACGATTGGCCGAAATGCTCGGCGTTACGTTCCAGCAGGTTCAGAAATATGAGAAGGGCGTCAATAGGATAGCCGCAAGCCGGCTGTTTGACATCGCCGGCGCGCTGGAAATGCCGGTGGCGCGCTTCTTCGAAGGCATCGTGCCCCACCGCGGCATGAGCGTCGCCGAATCCCGCGCCGATTTCGTGGACGACGCCCTCTCAACCCCCGAAGGCGCCCAGCTGATGGCCCTGTTCGGCTCAATCCGGAACCAGCGCGTGCGCCGGCGGGTGCTTGAGCTGGTGCGGGCGCTGGTCGAAGAGGCCGATCCCAAGCGCGGCTAATCGCCCCTCCGATTGCCTGTTTCGGCCGTTATCCCTAAGACGGACCGCTATTTTTTACGGGGTCGGAGAATCCGCGTGTCCAGAACGTCCTACGTCTTCACCAGCGAAAGCGTGTCCGAAGGCCACCCTGATAAGGTTGCCGACCGCATCTCCGACACCGTGGTTGACGCCTTCATCAGCGCCGATCCTGAAGCGCGCGTTGCCTGCGAAACCATGGTCACCACCAACCGCATCATCCTCGCGGGCGAGGTGCGCGCCGGTAAGCCGGGCCAGTCGAAGGCGGAAAACAAAGCCTTCACAAAAGAGATCATCGCCAGCCTGCAACCGAAGGTCCGCGCCGCGGTGAAGGACATCGGCTACGAGCAGAAGGGCTTTCACTGGGAGAAGGCGAAATACGCTTGCTACCTGCACGGCCAATCCGCGCACATTGCGCAGGGCGTCGATTCCAGCGCCAAGAAGGATGAAGGCGCCGGCGATCAAGGCATCATGTTCGGCTACGCTTGCAACGAAACGCCGGAACTCATGCCGGCCACGTTGCAATACAGCCACAACATTCTGAAGCGTCTGGCCGATGCGCGCCATTCCGGCGAGCGGCCGGAGCTCGAGCCGGACGCGAAGAGTCAAGTCACCCTGCGTTACGAAAACGGCAAGCCGGCCGAAGTCGTCGCCATCGTCGTCAGCCACCAGCACAAGAAGAAACTGGGCGAGAAGAATTACAGCCAGTCGCGCTTCGCTGAGTTGGTGAAGCCGATTGCGGCCTCGGTGTTTCCGCCGGGCCTGATCACCAAGAAAACCAAGTGGCACATCAACCCGACAGGCAAGTTCGAGATTGGCGGCCCCGATGGCGATAGCGGCCTGACGGGACGCAAGATCATCGTTGACACCTACGGCGGCGCCAGCCCGCACGGCGGCGGCGCCTTCTCGGGCAAGGATCCCACCAAGGTCGATCGCTCTGCCGCCTATATCTGCCGTTATCTGGCGAAGAACGTGGTCGCCGCCGGCCTTGCTGAACGCTGCACCATCCAGATCAGCTACGCGATCGGCGTCGCCGCGCCGACGAGCTTTTACGTCGATCTGCACGGCGCAGATACGATCGATCCCGCCAAGCTGGAAAAGGCGCTGCCGGAAATGGTCGGCGGCTGCACGCCGCGCGCCATCCGCACCCATCTGAAGCTCAACAACCCGATCTACGCGCGCACGGCCGCCTATGGGCATTTCGGCCGTCAGCCGGATAATCGCGGTGGTTTCACTTGGGAACGCGACGATCTGGTTTCCGAGCTGAAGCGCCTGGCCTAGGCGCAGCATTGAAGCGGCGGCGGCGTGCGCTAGGTTTGCGAGCATGTCGTCTTCGCTTGGCCTTTCGCCCGAACTGATCCGCTATCTCGCCGATACCAACCCGGCCGAGCATCCCGCCCTCGTGCGCTGCCGCGAGGAAACGCAAAGCCTGCCCGAACGCCGCATGCAGATCAGCGCCGAGCAAGGCGCGTTCATGGCGGCGTTGTTGCGCCTGATCGGCGCGCGGCGCATGTTCGAGGTTGGCGTGTTCACCGGTTATTCCGCGCTTGTCGCCGCGCTTACGCTGCAGGACATGCACCCGGCTGGCGCGCGCATTCTGGCGCTCGATATTTCCGAACAATGGACCACGCTCGCGCGCAACTATTGGCGCGAAGCGAACGTCGAGGCGCTGATAGAGGTGGTCATCGCCCCGGCGGTGGAATCGATGGATGCGCGCCTCGCGGCGGGGGAGGGCGGCGGCTACGATTTCGGCTTTATCGACGCTGATAAGGCCGCGTACGATGCGTATTACGAACGCGGCCTCTCTCTGTTGCGTCCCGGCGGCGTGCTCCTGTTCGACAATATGCTCTGGGGCGGCGCCGTGGCCGATCCCGCCGATACCTCGCGCGACACGACCGCGCTGCGCGCGCTGGCGCACAAAGCTAAGGCCGATCCGCGTGTGCATGCCGTGATGCTGGGCGTCGGCGATGGCCTGCTGCTTACGATCAAACGCTGAGCTTATCGCTCCGCAGCGGACATTCCTTCGCGGCGCTGCTAGAAAGCCCGCATGAGAATGCTCGCTTGGCTTTTCGCCGCCGCCGCTTTCGTCTTGTCTGCCGCCGCCGCGCAGGAGGCGCCCGCCACGCCCGCGCAATGGCGCGCCGCCGCTCGCGCGGATCTCGAAGCGCTGCGTTCCATCATCGCCGCGGATACGCCCATCGTTGTCGATGAAGAGAACCCGCGCCTGCGCGCCTGGTATGATCGCGGCTACCGCCAGGCGCAGGGCAGGCTCGCCCGCGTGCGTGATCGCGCCGGCTACTTCTACACGCTCGCCGCCTACGTTAACGGCTTTGGCGATCCGCACTTGGCCCTATCGCAGACGGCGACGAATCCGATCGCGCGCTGGCCCGGATTCATCGCCAGCGCCGATGGGGAGAACACCATCGTCATGGTCAGCGAAGCCGGCGCCCCGCCCGAAGGTGCGCGCATTCTCAACTGCGATGGCCGCTCGCTCGCAACGCTGCGCACGCAAACCGTGTTCGCCTATACGCTCAATCCCGCCCTGGCGCGGGATCAGCGCGCCGCGCACGCACGGCTTTTCCTGGATCGCGGCAATCCGTTCGCGCCGCCGCCGCGCCGCTGCCTGATCGAGCATCAAGGCGCGCGCCAGAGCTGGACGCTGGCCTGGCGCGATATTCCGGAAGATTTCTGGCAGCGTTACACCATCGCCACCAATGGTCCCGGCGCCGAATTTGGCGTCACCTTGTTGGACGGGGGCGTGGCCTGGATCGGCGTGCCCACCTTCGGCAACGACGCTGCGCCGCAAATGGAAGCGCTCATCGCCGAGATCGAGCCGCGCGCCGAAGCGATGCGCGCCGGGCGCGCCATTGTCATCGATGTGCGCGGCAATGGCGGCGGCAATTCCGGCTGGGCGGATCGCATCGCGAGCGCTGTGTTCGGGGCCGATGTCGTCGCCGCCGTGGCCCAACCCAGCACGCCCACCGCCACTGACTGGCGCGCGTCCGCGGCGAACATCGCCTATCTCGACGATTTCGCGCCGCAACTTCTGGCGCAGTTCGGCGCGGACTCTGAAATCGGCCGCTGGATAACGCGCGCGCTGGATCAAATGCGCGCCGCGCACGCGCGCGGCGATCCGCTGTGGCGCCAACGTGATGATGGCGGCGATGGCCCGATAGGCCCGGGCGGCGGCTACACGCGCGCGCGCCCGCAGGGCGTCTCGCCATTCCCGGCCCGCGTCTATTTGCTCTCCAACGGCACATGCGCCAGTTCCTGCCTCAACTTTGCGGACACCGTGCTGCACATTCCGGGCGTCCAGCTGATCGGTTCCGACACCAGCGCCGATGGGCTGTTGATGGAGGTGCGCGATCAGGTTCTGCCCTCCGGCCAGGCGCGGCTCACTTTGCCGATGAAGATCAGCCGGGGCAGGGCGCGCGGCGCGATGGAGGCCTACGTCGCCGACATCCCCTACACCGGCGTTTGGAGCGATGAGGCCGTGCGCGCCTGGGTGCTGGAGACGGTCACGGCGCAATAGCCGCGTTGCGCCCGGGCCGGGCTGGGTCTAGACGGGGCGCCTTCCATCGACCCACCCCGGAGCACTCAGCCCATGGCCCGCGCAAAGATCGCCCTCATTGGTTCTGGCATGATCGGCGGCACGCTCGCCCACATCGCCGCGCGCGAGGAATTGGGCGATGTGATCCTGTTCGACGTGGTCGAAGGCGTTCCGCAGGGCAAGGGCCTGGACATCGCCGAAGCGTCGCCGGTGTTCGGCAAGGATGCGGCGCTCAAAGGCGCCAATGATTATGCCGGCATCGCCGGCGCCGATGTCTGCATCGTCACCGCCGGCGTGCCGCGCAAGCCCGGCATGAGCCGCGATGATCTGCTCGGCATCAACTTGAAAGTTATGAAGGCGGTGGGCGAGGGCATCGCCCAGCACGCGCCGAACGCGTTCGTCATCGTCGTCACCAATCCGCTTGACGCCATGGTGTGGGCGCTGCGCCAATTCTCGAAGCTGCCGCACAACAAGGTCGTCGGCATGGCCGGCGTGCTGGACTCGGCGCGCTTCCGCTATTTCCTCGCCGAAGAGTTCAAAGTCAGCGTGGAAGACGTCACCGCTTTCGTGCTCGGCGGCCACGGCGATACGATGGTGCCGCTGGTGCGTTACTCCACCGTCGCCGGCATTCCGCTTCCCGATCTCGTGAAGATGGGCTGGACCAGCCAGGAAAAGCTCGATCAGATCGTGCAGCGCACGCGCGATGGCGGCGCTGAAATCGTCGGCCTGCTGAAAACCGGCTCGGCCTATTACGCGCCGGCCGAAAGCGCCATCGTGATGGCGAAGAGCTACCTGCGCGATAAGAAGCGCGTCCTCCCGTGCGCCGCCAATCTGAACGGCGAATATGGACTGAAGGATATGTATGTCGGCGTGCCCTGCATCATCGGCGCGGGCGGCGTGGAGAAGGTCATCGAAATCGCGCTGGGCAGCGAAGAACGCGCCATGTTCGATCACAGCGTCAACGCCGTGAAGGGCCTCGTGGATGCCTGCAAAGGCATCGATCCTAGCGTGGGCTGACGCTCAGTCGCCCGTTTGAACAACGCCGTCGCACGCCCGCTGGCGTGTGGCGGCGTTTTGTTTACCTTGTGGTTCATGACCACCATCGGCCCAACCCTCACCACCGCGCGTCTCATCTTGCGTCCACCGCAACATGAGGATTTCGACGGCTTCGCATCCATGGCGCAGGAAGAAGAGACCATGCGCTTCATCGGGGGCGTTGGCGCGCGCGATGCGGCGTGGCGCGGGATGGCGACGTTGGCAGGATCGTGGGCGCTGCTCGGCTACGGCATGTTCTCGGTTCTGCGCCGCGACACGGGCGAGTGGATCGGCCGCTTGGGTCCGTGGCGGCCGGCCGGCAAGGAAGGTTCGTGGCCGGGCGATGAAGTCGGCTGGGGCGTGAAGGCCGCGGCGATGGGGCAGGGCTTCGCGCACGAAGGCGCGGTCGCCGCGATTGATTGGGCGTTTGATTCTCTCGGCTGGGATCACGTCATCCATTGCATCGACAAAGCCAACGCGCCGTCGATTAAACTGGCCGAGCGCCTCGGCTCCGTGCGTGAGCGTGAAAATATCCCGCTGCCGCCGCCGTTCGACATCTACAAAGTCGATATATACGGCCAGTCGAAAGCGCAGTGGAAAGCGCGCCGGCGCGCCTGATCGTCGCTTCGCGCTTGCATCGCGCTCCGGCGCCGCCATCTTGGCCCCGAACGGCACTGGGGCGCGCAAGCATGCGGAACTTTCTCTTCGGTTTAATGGCGTTGGCGTTCGCCTCCAGCGCGAATGCGCAGCCGCAGCCTGCCGCGGCAGTCGCGCCGATTCCGGCTGAGGTGCAGCGCACGCTCGATCGCCTGAGCGCCAGCGCTTTCGAGACCAACCGCGCCTACGACATTGTCGAAAGCCTCGTCACCGAAATCGGCCCGCGCATGGCCGGCTCGGAGGCCGAAGCGCGCGCGCGCGACTGGGCCGTCGCCATGCTGCGCGAACAGCGTTTCTCCAACATCCGCATCGAGCCGTTCACGCTGGGCTTCTGGCAGGCCACGCGCGAGGAAGCCGCCGTGGTCACGCCGTCGCCGCAGCGTATGGTGATTGCAGCGCTCGGCGGTTCGCCCGCCACGCCCGAAGGCGGGCTCGAGGCGGAGATCGTGCGCTTCCCCGATCTCGCCGCGCTCGAAGCCGCCACGCCGGGATCGCTCAACGGTCGCATCGTGTTCATCGATGAACGTATGCAGCGCACGCAGGATGGTTCCGGCTATGGCGCCGCCGTCGCCAAGCGCGGGCGCTGCGCGCCGCTGGCGCAAGCGCGCGGCGCGGTGGCCTGCCTGATCCGCTCAGTCGGCACCGATCCGCACCGCTTCGCGCACCAAGGCGGCAACACCCGCCAGGCTGATGGCGCTGCGCTGCCTGCGGCGGCGCTTTCGCCGGCCGATGCTGATTTGCTCGCACGCCTGGTTGCGCGTGGGCCAACGCGCGTGCGCCTCGATATTCAGGTCGACGCGCGCGAGAATGCACAGTCCGGCAACGTGATCGCGGAGATTCGCGGCCGCGAGCGGCCGGAGGAAATCGTCCTGTTGGTCGCGCATCTCGATTCCTGGGATCACGGCCAAGGCGCCATCGATGACGGCGCCGGTGTCGCCATCGTCACTGCCGCGGCGCGCCTTATCCGCGACCTGCCGCGCCGCCCGCGCCGCACCATTCGCGTGCTGCTGGCGGGCGCGGAAGAAACCGGCATCCACGGCGCCAACGCCTACGCCCGCGCACACGCAGCCGAAACGCACATCGTCGCTGCCGAAAGCGATTTCGGCGCCGCGCGCATCTATCGCCTGCGCACGCGTTTCGCCGAGCCTGCTTTGCCCTATGCGCGCGCCATGCAGCGCGCGCTCGCTCCGCTGGGCGTCATTCCCGGCGATAACGCCGCCAATGGCGGGCCCGATCTCACGCCTCTGCGCGCCGCCGGCGTGCCGGTGGTCGAGCTCAGCCAGGATGGCTGGGACTATTTCGATTATCACCACACGCCCGACGATACGCTTGATAAGATCGAGCCCGCCGCCTTGCAGCAGAACGTCGCCGCCTACGCTGTGTTCGCCTACCTGGCGGCGGAGATGGATTGGGATTTCCGCGCGCCGTCACAATAGGCTTGTCGAAATCGCGCCGGCGTGCGCGTCATGGGCGGAGGAGGGGCCGATGCTCAAGCTTGTCCAGGTCGCCGTCGCCGCGCTCGCGCTTGCCGCTTGCGCCGCGCAGGCGCAAACCACGCGTCCCGTCACCATCGAAGCCGCTGCGTGGCTCGCTGGGCGCTGGGTCGGCGAAGGCTTCGGCGGCGAGATGGAGGAAGCCTGGTCGCCGCCAATCGGCGGGCAGATGATCGGCCACTTCCGCCATTGGCGTGATGGGCAGCCGGCGTTCTATGAGTTCCTCATCCTCGATGTCGTCGAAGGCGGCGTGCGCATGCGGGTGAAGCACTTCAGCCCCGATGGCCGCGCCTGGGAGGAGGCCGAACGCTGGCTCACGTTTGAGCCGGTTTCCGCTTCGCCCGACGCGCTCATCTTCGAGGGCCTCGCCATCCGCCGCACGGGCGCCGACACCATGGAAATGACGTTGCGCATGCGCCGCGGCGAAACCGTGAGTGATGAAATTCTGCGCTTCCGCCGCGCGCCGCTCTAAAACCAGCCCGCTTCGCGCAGCGGCTTCACGTTCGGCCGGCTCACCGGCGCTTCGCCGCCGCCCTTCAGCGTCAACACCATCTTGTCGCCGTCGCGTCGCGCGCTTTCCACTGCGTCGCGCGCAACCCACCAGGATCGGTGCGTCTGCGCGCCCTCCAGCCCCTCCAACTCAGCGATCGCATCGGAGAGCCGCAACAGGATCAGATCGCTTCCTTTGGAGGTGTGCAGGCGCAGATAGTGGTCTTCCGCCGAAATCGCGTAGATCGCCGCGCCTTTAAGTTTCGCCGGCAGCCGCTCCATGAACCGCACCGGCGCCGCTGTCGCGCCAGCTTGCGGCGCGTGGGTCACCGCGCCCGGCCCGCCAGCGAAAGCGCGCTCCATCAGCCAAGCCACCGCAGCCACCGCCGCGCTGATGCCCAGCACCAGCCCGTAAAGCCGCGGCCAATACCAAAGCGGCACATGATCGCCCAGCGCGTACTGCACGCCGATAATGGTGGCCGAGATCACAAACGCGATCAGAACCGTGGAAATGGCGCGGTTCAGTTCGGAGTGCCAACTGGGAAACACGCGCCCCAGCCCAAACCCGATCAGCGTCGCCCCGAACCAGCCTTCACCCACCAGCAAGGTCCAATAAAGCAGGCCCGCCCAGGCCGGCAGGCTGGCGGTGGCGCCAAATGGGTTGATGAAGGTCATGAAGGCGCCGATGGCCAAAACGGCCACGCCGCCGCGCCAAGTCAGGATTTGTGCGCGGGGCCTCTCCATGGGCGCATGATGAAGCGGAGCCGCTCGCGCAAGTCAACGCTAGGCGCCGCGCGCAGGGGAGAAGCGCCAAAATGGCGGTTCACCCGCCGGGGAATCGGGCCTAGACACGCATCTCCCATGACTGGCCTGCTGCGCAATGTTGCTGCGCTTATCGCGGCTATCGCCATCCTGCAATTGGCTGGCGGTCTGCTGGGCGTGCGCATTCCGCTGGCCTTCGCCGAGCAGTCGCGCACCGCGCTTGGCCTCGTGGCGGCTTGCTACTCCGCCGGTTTCATGATGGGGGCGATGATCGCCACCGTGCTCTTCGCGCGCGTCGGCCATATCCGCGTTTACGCAGCGTGCGCGGCCATGTTCGCGGCGGCCACCTTGGCGCTGCACTTCAGCGAAGATGTGTGGGCGTGGGGGTTGGTGCGCATGTCCGCCGGCGTTTGCGTCGCGCTGATGTTCGCGGCGATCGAAAGCTGGCTCAGTTCCTCGATCGGCGCACGTTCGCGCGGCGAGGTGATGAGCGTCTATATGGTGCTTACCAAGGGCGCATTGGCGCTCGGGCCCTATCTCGCCTTCGATTACGCGCCCGCCGCGCCCGAGCCCTTCATGATCGCGGCGATGCTGGCGGCGCTGTCGATGGTGCCGGTATGCTTCACCGCCGCCGAACAGCCAACCCCGCCCAAGGCGCAGCCGTTAGCTCTTGTAGAGCAATTCGCCACCGCGCCAGCGGCGGTGATCGCCAGTTTCGGCGCGGGCCTCGTCAATGGCGGCGTGCTTGCGCTCGCGCCGCTCTACGCCGCGCAGCATTACGGCGCCGGCGCCGCGGCGGAGTTTTATTCCGTCGCGTTTTTGGGGTCGCTCTTGCTGCAATGGCCCGCGGGGCGGCTGTCCGATCGGGTTGATCGCCGGCTGGTCATCGCCGCGCTGGCGGCGCTGGCCGCCTTGGCTTCCTTTGGGTTGGCGATGTGGAGCGGCCGGCTGGCCGAATGGTCAGCCGTTTTATTGTTCTTCTTGTGGGGCGCCGGCGCGCTCAGCTTCTACGGCATCGCCGTTGCCCACATGGCCGATCGCGCCGAGCCTGGAAAGCTCGCCCAGTCGGCGGCTGGCCTTTTGTTTGTGTGGGCCGCCGGCTCGATTGTAGGCCCGCTGATCTTGGGGCCGCTCGTGGATATGTTTGATGTCGCCGGCATGTTCTGGTTCGCCGGCGGCGCCGCTGCTGCGGTGGGCGCGGCCATGTTCTGGCGGCGCACCACCCGCGAGCCCGCTACCGAAAAGGAAGAATTCGCCCCGCAGCTGGGCACCAGCGTCGCCGCCGGCGAAATCGCCTATGGCGAAGAGGATCGCGCCCAGCAGGGCCCAAAGGCGGGCGAAGCGCCGCATTCAGCACGCTGAGCGCTTGGCGAACCCCGCGCCCGGCTTGTAAGAGGGGCCCCTGTTTTTGAGGGGGCCCGCCCAGTGAACATCCACGAATACCAAGCCAAGGCCGTTTTGAAGAGCTTCGGCGCGCCGGTGCCGCGGGGCTTTCCCGCCTTCACCCCGGAAGAGGCGCTCGATGCCGCGGCCAAACTTGGCGGTTCGGTTTGGGCGGTGAAAAGCCAGATCCACGCCGGCGGGCGCGGCAAAGGCAAGTTCAAGGAGCCCGACGCTGGCGAGAAGGGCGGCGTTCGCATCGCCTTCAAGCCGGAAGATGTCGGCCTCTACGCCAAGCAGATGTTGAACCATACGCTGGTCACGCTGCAGACCGGCGCCGATGGGCGCGTCGTGCGTCGCATCTACATCGAAGAAGGCGTGAAAATCGCGAAGGAATTCTACCTTTCGGTGCTCGTCGATCGTGAATCGAGCCGCGTTGCGTTCGTCGCCTCCGAAGCCGGCGGCATGAACATCGAAGAGGTCGCCCACGACACGCCGGAAAAAATCACCACCGTCGCGATTGATCCCACCACCGGCCCCACCGCCGCTGACGCCGCAAAGGTCGCCGCAGCGTTCGGCGTTTCCGGCGATCAAGCCGCCCAAACCGCCGATCTCGTGGCCAAGCTCTACACCGCCTTCGTGAAGAGCGACATGAGCATGCTCGAGGTGAACCCGCTTATCGTCACCGAAGATGGCAAGCTTCTCTGCGGCGACGCCAAGGTCAGCTTTGATTCCAACGCCGGCTTCCGCCATCCCGAATGGGCCGATCTGCGCGATCTGGGCGAGGAAGACGAAAAGGAGATCGAAGCGTCCAAATACGATCTCGCCTACATCGCTCTCGATGGCGATATCGGCTGCATGGTCAATGGCGCGGGTCTCGCCATGGCCACCATGGACATCATCAAGCTGTTCGGCGCCGAGCCTGCGAACTTCCTCGATGTCGGCGGCGGCGCCAGCAAAGAGAAGGTCACCGCCGCCTTCAAGATCATCACCGCCGATCCCAAGGTGAAAGGCATCCTGGTCAACATCTTCGGCGGCATCATGAAATGCGACGTTATCGCCGAAGGCGTGATCGCCGCGGTGAAGGAAGTCGGCCTGCAAGTGCCGCTGGTCGTGCGCCTGGAAGGAACCAACGTCGAACTCGGCAAGAAGATCATCAACGAAAGCGGCCTGAACGTGATCAGCGCCGATGATCTGGAAGACGCCGCCCGCAAGATCGTGAAGGCCGTGAAGGGGTAGGGGATCGCTCTCCACCGCCGAAAGGGCCGCGGAGAAAACGCGGACAAAATTTGGGCGCAAAGGCGCGCACTAAGAGATGCGGGGGCCGGCGGCTTTTCGCGGGACCACGAAGAGGGGAGCGGGCCATGATCCTGCGCACAATGGCCGCCGCTGCGCTGACGCTCGCATTCTCAGCGCCCGCCCATGCGCAAACCGACGCCCGCCTCGCGCACTTCCGCGATGCCTGTGGCGCGGGCGCCGCCGGGGTCGAAGCCATCGTCGCGCGTGCTGGCGACGCGGGCTGGGCTGAAAATACGGCCGAGGTCGGCGAAGCGCTCGCGCGTCTGCTCGCCGTCACCCAAACCATGATGCTGGCGGGGGAGGGCGCGCATCTGATGGTGCGCGGCGAAGGCGCTTCCCAGTTGCACCTGCTTGTCGCTAACGCGGCGAACGGCCCGGCGCGCGTGGGCTGCTTTGTTCTCGCGCAGAACGATGCCGCCGGCGTGCCGCAAGCGGCGATCAGCGAATGGCTCGGCGAAGCGCCAAGCGCCGCGCGCGATTTGAGCGCCGAGGGCGGCCCCGTCATGGTGCGCTGGGATCATCCGGATGGCGTTGCAGGCGCCTTGGGCGTCGCCGTGATTCACTTGCCTCCCGGCAGCACCGGCGCCGAGCAGCTCGGCGCGAGCGGCACGATGTTCGCCATGGTGTCGGCGCCCGCGCCGCAGTAGCCTCCGCCAACGGAGGCCTCCGATGATCGGCTACGTTACCCTTGGGACAAATGATCTTCCGCGCGCTGCGGCCTTTTACGATGCGCTTGCCGCATCGCAGGGCGTTTCACGCATGATGGAGAATTAAGGGTTCATCGCCTGGGGCGCGCCCGGCGGCGGCCCAGGCATCGGTCTCACCAAGCCGTTCGATGGCAAGCCTGCCAGCGTTGGCAATGGCGTCATGGTCGCGCTGGCCGCGCGCGATCGCGCGCATGTCGATGCGCTGTATGCGCTGGCGCTTTCGCTCGGCGCCAAGGATGAAGGCGCGCCTGGCCCGCGGCCCGGCCCGTCAGGGTTCTACGCCGGCTATTTCCGCGATCCTGACGGCAACAAGCTCAACGCGTTCGTCATGGGCGAACAGCAGCGCGCGCCGATGATCGGCTACGTCACGCTTGGCACGAATGATCACGCCCGGGCGCGCGCCTTTTACGATCCGCTGCTCTCCATTCTCGGCGCTAAGCGCGCGTTTGAAACGCCCACATCCACCGTATGGGGCGCTGGCGGCGCGGAGCTAGATCTCACCACGCCGTTCGATGAAAACGCCGCCACCACCGGCAATGGCGTGATGGTGGCGCTCGAATGCGCCGATCGCGCTCAGGTGGATGCCGTCTATGCCAAGGCGATCTCCCTCGGCGCCGCCGATGAAGGGCCCGCCGGCGAGCGGTGGCCCGGCTTTTACGCCGGCTACTTCCGCGATCCTGATGGCAACAAGCTCAACGCCTTCTGGATGGGCTGAGCCGCGCGCTGGCGAACACGCTCTCCACGTCCGGCGCCAATGAAGCGTAATAATGCTCGCTCGGCGCCAGATAGAGCAGCACATGCAGGCGATCGTTCTGGCGCGCCACCATCGCCGTGCCGGAAATGTTGAGGCCTTCCGCCGTGCGCGTGCTGATGTCGAACCGCACCGCCGGCGTTTCGCCCAGTGTGTGCGGGCGCAGCGCCGCCGCTTCCGGATTCTGATATTCCTGCGCGATGCAATCGATCACGAACTCAACCAGCTCGCTCTCGCTCATGTCGGCGCGGTAAAGCGGGCGCGGGGTGTCGCGGTCGGGCAGGCGCAGCAGCGATTGGCCCGGCTCCAAGTTGGCGAGGTAAAGCCGGTTCAGCAGCGGCCCATCGACGGAAAGCATGCGCACGTTCGGCGGACGGTTCGGCAGCATGAATGTCACGTCGGACCATTCCCGCGCCAGCGTCACCGTGGCGTCGCCGCTCTTCAAATCTCCGCTGACCAGCCCGCCCGTGGCGCAGCTGGCGGTGAGCGCCGCCGCAGCGAGCGCTCCGGCGAACAACATTCGGCGCGTTAGCGTCACGGATTTCTCCCTTGCCCGGTTTGTGCGAGACGCGCTTCGATCAGGGCGCGGTCTTCCGCCGCCGGCGCGCGTTCCAAATACGTCG
>JAEUMU010000018.1 GCA_016791325.1 Hyphomonadaceae bacterium | reverse complement strand
GATGAGTCAGCAGCCGGCCGATTTTCCAATCCAGTGTCGCTTCGTCGGCCAGATCAGCCACGCGAATGGCGCGACGACCCACCTTGTCTTCATAGGCCGGGCCTATGCCGCGGCCAGTGGTGCCGATGCGCCCCCCGCCGGCCGCGGCTTCCCTTGCGATATCGAGTTCGCTGTGGAGCGGCAGAATGAGGCTGGCGTTATCGGCTAGCACCAGAGTTTGCGGCGTCACCGTCACGCCCTGGGCCGATAGTTTGGCAATCTCGTCGATTAGGTGCCATGGGTCGACCACGACGCCGTTGCCGATGATCGAAAGCTTGCCCTGCACCAAACCCGAGGGGAGCAGCGCCAGCTTGTAGGTTGTCTGTCCCACCACCAGCGTATGGCCGGCGTTGTGACCGCCCTGAAATCGCACCACGACGTCTGCGCGATGGCACAGCCAGTCGACGATCTTGCCCTTGCCCTCGTCGCCCCATTGGGCGCCGACCACCACAACTGCGGACATCAGCTACGCGCTCCTTGCCGGCCTGGGGTGTCCGCTTGGGGCGCGGGCGTCAAGAGCGCCCGCGGCGGCGAATCGCCCACAGGCTATTCTGGGAAGGCGTAGACCATTCCGGAGAGGTCCGCAGCGAACACCCAGTGCCCCGCCACGGCAGGCGCGGCGGCAAAGCCGTAAAGAGCGCTGGAATCCGCAGGCCGGGGGGCCTGGAACAGCCACCGCAGCGCGCCATCGCGGCGCTCTATCGCAGCCAGCCCACCGGTGCGTTCGGCCATATAAGGCCCACCGACGACGCCTGCATAAACCGCGCTGCGTCCGACCGCCGGACGCGCCCACGACCAGCCGGGAACCGGCGACGCCCACAGCCGCCGCCCGCTTTGTGAGACGAACGCCTGCACCACCAGAGCGTCGGAGCTGCCGATGTAGAACACGTCGCCGGCCTCAACCGGCGTCGAATCGACCCATGAGAACCAGAAGTATCGCGTCCAGTCGGTCTCGCCAGTGTAGGGATTGAGCGCATGCAACTCATAGGTCCGCGCGCCAAAAAGCACATTACCGCCCGATAGAACCGCATCGCGCGGGGCAGCAGCGCCGAGATCGCGACGCCATCGCAGCGCGCCCGTCGCGCGAGAAACCGCATAGGCGGCCCCGTCGAACCCGCCAAAGAAGACTTGATCGCGCGTGAGCGCAGGAGTGCCGGTAAGCACACCTTGTTCTGTACAGCTGCGCCAGCGCTCAGCACCGTTGGCAGTGTGCAAGGCGTGAACGCATCCGTCCCGAGCGGCCACAGCGATGAATGGACCGTCCACAGCCGCCGATGCGCTGTAATGATCCCAGGTGGAGTTCGGATCGCTCAACGGCAGGCGCGGCGCGCGCGCCGGCCCAAACGGCGCCGACCAAATCTGAGAACCATCGCGCGGATTAAGCGCGAACAACGCGGCGTCAGTGGCGACATAAAGGCGTCCGCCAGCCAAGGTGGGCGTCGCCCGGATCGGCGCACCTAAATCGGTCACCCAACGCACACGTCCGCTATGGGCGGCTAGCGCATGCACGCGTCCATCATCGGCGGCGATATAGACCAGCCTGCGCGGAATATCGACGACAGGCCCCGCCCACACAGGGGCGCCAACGGACGCGCTCCAGCGCGCCCGTGGCGGTGGGGCGCGCGGCTCAAGCGCTGCGGGTGGCGATGGCGGCGCTTCGCTGCGCGTAAAGCGCGCGGGCATATCGTAGCTCGGCGTCAAAGCAGCCGGCATCACGCCACGAAGCTCCGCGCCATCGCCGACGATTGCGAGCCGCCAATCGAGGCCGGGAAGGCGCACTTCAGCGCCGCTGACAGCAAATCCGCCGACAGGCGCGTCGTGCATTCGCACCACGGGTATGCTGATGCGCGCGCGCGGGGCGCCCTGCCCATCTTGGTCAAAATGCAAATAAAAGGGCTGCGTTTCGTCCGCGTGAGCAAGATCAGCGCGCCACCATCCCGAGACGTCGGTAGCTTGCGCGAAAGACGGAGCGACAGCGGCTGACCACAACGCCATCAGCGCCGCGACAAACCGAACCGCCCCAGAAAACGACCGATGCACCATGCCGTCACCCCGCTTGCGCGCCGCGCCAGCCGGGAGGATCAAACTTCGACGGCGGCCAATCGGCGGTAATCGCCGGCGCGCGCATGGGCAAGCTTTCGTTTGGTGTGTCCCGATGGATGAGTTGGGCGCTGCCAAGGGCCTCTCCGGCAGTGTAGAGAATATCAAGCAGTTCGGGCGTGCGAATGTCGAGCCGGCGTAAGGCGTCGACATCTTTCGCCTTCATCGTGCGCCCTAGGAGTTCTTCGATGTGTTCCGGGCGGCGATGCTCAGGCTCATCGATTTCCAGACGCGCATCGTAGCGCTGGTAAGTGAGGGCTGGCGCCGTGCTCAGCAGAGGCGTCGACGTTTGCATGCGCACCTCGGAATTCACGTGCCAAGGAAAGCGCGGGCGTGAAAGCGCCTGCAGTACGGTGATTTGCTGCTGGCTGATATCGTGATTGTAGCCCTCCAAGGCGGCCTGGACCTTGGTTGCGTAGAACATGCGGCTGAAATCTCGGATCGGCTTGGCAGATGAACGACGCTTGCGGTTGCGGCGCTCGAACCGCTTGCGCACATAGCCGGTGCCGACAGACCAGATCAGCAGATTGTCTTCTCCGAGCGGCCAATTGAAGCCGAAGGCCGGCTCAGTCACGGTGAGCAACAATTGCAATGCGGGATTGTTATTCGGACTGACACCGCCATCAAAGAAATGCGCGTAGCCGGAAATGCGCCCCTTCCTGTCGCGCATCAGCGGAATGCGTACATCGGCGAAGTAGGTCGGCGCCGCCGCCGATCCCTGCACCAAATCGCGCAGATAGAAATCCGCGTTGGCCAGTTCATCGCCACCGGCGGAGTCGTAAAAGCACCAATCTGGGTTGTTCACCAGAATCCACGACGAACCAGTGTCGATCCGTTTAGCGTGAATGGCGAGGCCGGTTTTAAGATCTTCCGTGCGTAGCGGACGATCACCTAGATACTCGTTGAGCGCCGCCGTGAGCGCCGTGTTCTTGAAGCCCGGCGTCAAGATGCGCAGAAATCCTGGCGCCTGCGACTTGGCGAAGATCGCCGGCAGCAGCTTGAAGTAAAGATCAACCACATCGCGCACACGCCATTCCAGAGCCAGCGTGGTGGCGATGATCGCTCCAGTGGAGGTGCCGCCGATCAGGTCGAAATAGTGAGCGAGGCGGAATTTGTCCGGATCGCCGCTCCGCTCGCCCAGGTGCCGCTCCAGCTGCGCCAGGAGGCCAAGACTGAGCAGGCCGCGCGAACCGCCGCCGTCAAGCGCCAAGATGCGCTTAGGCCCCGGCTGCCGAAATCTCTCGCGCAGATGTTCGCCCATGGCGCGTCCCCCCTTCTGGAGCGGAGCGCATCCTAGAGCGCTTTCTGTGGCGCGGCCAAGGCGAAAGGCCGGACGCTAATTCGCGGGGTCCGCGCTGAGACGATAAAGAAAGCGCACGCCCACGTAATCTAGCCCTTGATTGCGCCCCGAACCCAGGATTTGGCCGTGGCTCATGTGCTGCCAATAGAGCTGGCCGGCGAAGCGATCGCCAAACTCGCGCTCCATCGCGAACGACGTTCGGAACAGATCGCGGGATCCGAGCAACTGATTGTGCGCCACGAAGGCCGCCGCTTCAGGCGTGCCGGGCGTGTAGATGTTATCTATCTCGCCGTCATGAATGATGTAGCCAAAGCCGGGCTCAAACGCCCAGCCATCGGCGAACTCCCACCGCCAGTAAACGCCGACCCCGCCGAAGGAGACACCATGGGACTCCGTCGCGATCGACGCCATCAGGTACGGCCGCGGCGAGCCGATAACGTTGAGGAAATCCGGCGCATTGGAGACTAAGTCGATCTCCACATTCGCGTATTCGTACTTGCCTCTGACGATGTCGCCGCGGTCTGAGCGTATGTTGCCCACGACGCCGAGGCGCACCTCCTCGATCTTGGCCGACGCTGGCGAAACGCACGCCAGCGTTCCCAGCAGGCTTACGCTGAATAGAACTGCTCTCATTGCTGGCATCCCGTGCGCCCCCAACGAAGCCACCAACGCCAGCGCCGACTCTGGGTTCCACTTAGAAGCGAAGCACTTTCGCGTAACGCACTTGCGGCAACGCCTTTATGCGAACCAGCAGGTCATCACCGATAACCTGATCGACCCCCACCAACGCAATCGCGTCTTCCCCAGCGGCTTCGCGCCCGAGGTGGAAGGTGGCGATGTTCACGCCCGCATCCGCCAGCATTGTTCCCAAGGCGCCAATAAATCCGGGCTTATCAGAGTTGTTGACGAACAACATCACTGGGTGAAACGCGGCCTCGAGTTGCATCCCCTTCACTTCCGCGATTTTTGGCGCACCGGCCACCACGGCGCCTGCCAACGTGCGCCACTTGCCCCCGGTTTTGACTTTGATGCGGATCAGGCTGTCATAGATGGGGCTAGCGTCACGCGTGCTTTCTGTCAGCGGCACGCCACGCTCCTTAAGCAGCGCCGGCGCCGACACGACGTTCACATCCTGCAGCAACGGGCGCAGAATGCCAGCAAGCGCGGTGGCGGTGAGCGGGCGCATATTCAATTTTGCAACCTCGCCCTCATACTCGATTTCCACTTCCTCCAAGCCGTCATCGACAATCTGACCGGCGAAGGCGCCGAGCTTTTCCGCGAGCATCGCAAACGGCTTCAGCCGCGGCGCCTCCTCGGCGGTGATGGAGGGCATATTGAGAGCGTTGGTCACGGCCCCGCTCATCAGGTAGTCACTCATCTGCTCGGCTACCTGCAACGCCACATTCTCCTGCGCTTCATTTGTGGACGCGCCCAAATGTGGCGTGGCGATGAAATTCGGCGCGCCGAACAGCGGGTTCTCTTTCGCCGGCTCCACCGTGAAAACGTCGAACGCCGCCGCTGCGACGTGCCCGCTCTTAAGGGCGTCAAGCAATGCCGCTTCATCCACTAGCCCGCCGCGCGCCGCGTTGACGACGATGACGCCCTTCTTGGTCTTCGCCAAACTCTCTCGCGACAGGATGTTCTTGGTCTTTTCTGTCAGCGGCACATGCAACGTGATCACATCCGCGCGCGCCAGCAACTCATCAAGTTCCACCTTTTCCACGCCGATCTGCACCGCCCGCTCAGGCGAGAGAAATGGATCGTATGCGATCACTTTCATCTTCAGCCCAAGCGCGCGATCCGCCACGATCGCGCCGATATTTCCGCAGCCGATCAGGCCTAGAGTCTTG
>JAEUMU010000006.1 GCA_016791325.1 Hyphomonadaceae bacterium | reverse complement strand
CGACGTCATTTCGTACAACATCGCGAACATGAACACGACCGCCTACAAGCGTCAGCGGGCCGAATTCCAGGACATGCTCTATCAGAACATGGAGCGCCCAGGCTCGACATCGGCTGCATCAGGCTCGGTGCTGCCGTTCGGCATCCAGATCGGCGTGGGCGTGCGCGCCGACGCCGTGGGCCGCATCACCGAACAAGGCGGCATGAGCCAAACCGGCAATCCGTACGATCTCGCCATCAACGGGCGCGGTTTCCTGCAAGTGCAATTGCCTTCGGGCCAAACCGCCTACACGCGCGCCGGCAATTTCGCCGTCAGCGCCGAGGGCCAGATCGTCACGGCCGACGGCTACCCGCTTGAGCCGAACATCACCGTGCCGCAAGAGGCCACTGGCGTTCAGATCACGCGCGATGGCATCGTCGAAGTGACGATGGCGGGGCAAACCGATCCCCAGCAGATCGGCCAAATCGAAATCGCCACCTTCATCAACGGCGCCGGTTTGGAAGCCATTGGCGATAATCTTTATCTCGAAACGCCCGCTTCCGGCGCCGCCAATGTCGCCACGCCCGGCTCACCGGGTTTCGGCACGTTGATGCAAGGCTATCTCGAACTCTCCAACGTCAGCGCCGTGGAAGAAATCTCGTCGCTCATCGTCGCGCAGCGCGCTTACGAAATGAACGCCCGCGTCATCACTGCAGCCGATGAAATGCTGCAGGCCACCACGCAACTGCGCTGAGGTTTCTGATGCTGCGTTGGATCTGCTTCGGCATTTGCTTCTGGATGATGGCGCAAGCGGCGTTCGCCGAAACCGTCACGCTGCGCTCGCGCGTGGAGGCGAATGGCCCCGCCATCACGCTGGGCGATGTGTTCGAAGGCGCGCCCACGGCCGTCGCCGGAAGGGCTATCGCGCCCTCGCCGCGCGCGGGCCAAATCGCCACGCTTTCAGCGCCGCTCCTGGCCGCGGCCGCCTCCGCCGCCGGCCTCGACTGGACCCCGCCCGCGGGCGTGACTGAGGTGCGCGTGGTGCGCCCAGGCGGCGCGGCCGCAACTTTGGCGCCCAGCGCAAGTCAGGCGGGCGGGCGCGTCGTCAGCGACGCCGCCGTGCGCCGCGGCGATATGGTCGCGCTGGTCTATGAGGCGCCGGGTCTTTCCATCGGGACGCGCGCCCGCGCGCTGGAAGATGGCGCCATCGGCCAGCCTGTGCGGCTGGTCAATCCCGCTTCCAATCGCACCATCGACGCCATCGTCACCGGCCAGGGCGCTGCACGCGCGCTGATGCAATGAACCTGGAGTTCGCCATGCGCCAGATCGCCCTGCTTGCGTTGGCCGCCGCCGCCACCGGCTGCGCCAGCATCGACACCGCACAGCTCCAGCACGACGCCATCGCCGCCCCCGGCGCCGCGTTCGACGCCGCACGCCGCACCATGGGCCCGCCGCAATTGCAGCCGGTATCGAGCCCCGCCCCGCTCACTGGGGGCCAACAGCAGAACATGCCTCAACCCGCCTTCGCCGCTCACGAAGCGGGCGCGCCCAACTCGCTCTGGCGTGCAGGTTCGCGCTCCTTCTTCAACGACCAGCGCGCCGGGCGCATCGGCGACATCCTCACCGTCAATATCGAGATCGACGATCGCGCGCAGATCTCCAATTCCTCCAATCGCTCGCGCGAGGCCTCGACGTCCGCGGGCGTGAGCAACTTCTTTGGTCTGGAGACCATCGCCGGCCAGGTGTTCAACAACGCGTTCGATCCGCAGAACATGGTGCAGGCCGATTCCACCTCCGAACATCGCGGCACGGGCGCGATCAATCGCCAGGAGAAGATCGAGCTGCGCGTTGCCGCCGTGATCGTCGATCGGCTGCCGAACGGCAATCTCGTCATCGCCGGGCGCCAGGAGGTGCGCATCAACGCCGAGCTGCGCGAGCTCACCGTCTCCGGCATCATCCGCCCCGAAGACATTAACGCCGACAACACGATCGATCATGATCAAATCGCCGAAGCGCGCATCTCCTATGGCGGGCGCGGCCAGGTCAGCGCCGTGCAGCGCCCCAATTGGGGCCAACGCCTGGGCGACGCCATCACGCCCTGGTGACGCACGCGCGCATACCCACGCCCGAAACGGGAATGTGTGTGCGCTTCGCTTGAAAAACGCCGCCCCTTTCGCCAAGCAGTGCCCTGCAATCAGGCGCTGAGAAAGAGCGAAGCGGTGGCGAACGGGCGCACCTTTGGCGGCATGAACCCTCTGCAAGCCGCGCGCGCGCGCTGGACGCAGGCGCTCGCCGCCAACCCGAACGATCGCGAAGCGCTGCTCCAGCTTGGCCTGATCGCCGCCGACGAAGGCCAGTTCGGCCAGGCGGCCACCGCCTTCGCTCGCGCACACGCCGCCGGCCTCGACGATGCGCGCCTGCACACGCATTTCGCCAAAGCGCTCATGGCGCTCATGCACATCGAGAAGGCGCAGCAGCATGCCGCGCGCGCGCTCGCGGCCGCGCCGAAAGATGCACGCACGCTCGATACGCTAGGCGTCGTGCTCACCAAGCTGCAGCGCCATGACGAGGCCTTGCGCTGTTTCAAAGCCGCCGCCGAGCGCGAACCGAAAGCGGCCTCCATCCGCTTCAACCTCGCGTCCTCGCTACAATTCGTCGGCCGCCTGAGCGAAGCGGAGGCCGCATTCCGCAAAACGCTCGCGCTTGAACCAGGCAATGTCCGCGCGCTGGTGGCCATCCCGCAACTCGCCAAGCAAACGCCCGAAAAGAACCTTATCCCGCAGCTGAAGGCCGCCTTCGCCGCCGCGCCCGACGCCACGCGCCAATTGCTGATCGGCCATGCGCTGGCGAAGACCTACGAAGATCTCGGCCAAGATGCCGAAGCGATGGCTTGGCTCGCCGCCGCCAAACGTGGCGCGAAATCGTGGCAAGGCGAAGCCGCCAAGCGCGACGCAAGCTTGTTCGAAGCCGCCGCCCGCACGCTCTCCGCCCGCCCCGCCGCCGGGCACGCCGCTCAAGCGCCCATCTTCATCATCGGCCTGCCGCGCACCGGCACAACGCTGACCGAACGCATACTCACCTCGCATCCTGACATTCACTCCGCCGGTGAGCTGAACGATTTCTCCATGGCCGCCAAGCGCGTGGCCGCCACGCCCACCCGCGCCGTGCTCGACGCCGCCACGCTTGACGCCGCAACCGCCGCCGATCCCGCCCACATCGGGCGCCTCTACGCCGAAACCACCCGCCAGCACGCGCAGAGCAAGCCGCGCTTCATCGACAAGATGCCGATCAACTTCTTCTATGCAGCGCTTATCCATCGCGCGCTGCCGGATGCGCGCATCATCGCCATGCGCCGCAACCCGATGGACGCCTGCCTCGGCAATTATCGCCATCCGCTGGCGGTTGCCCCCTCCCTCTACGATTACGCGCACGATCTGCAGGCGCTGGCGCGCTATTACGCCGCCTTCGATCGTTTCATGGCTGCGTGCCGCGCCGCGTTGCCCGCCGATCGCTTCACAGAGGTCTGGTACGAAGATGTCGTGTCCGACACCGAAACCGAGGCGCGCAGGCTGCTCAATTTTATCGGCGTCGGCTGGGATGCGCGCGTCATCTCCTTCCAGGAGAACGCCGCGCCCATCCCCTCCGGCAGCTTCGCCCAGGCGCGCGCGCCGCTCTACGCCACGTCCGTCGGCCGGTGGCGGCGCCTGGGCGAAGCGGCCGCCCCGCTCGCCGCCGCGCTCACCCAAGAAGGCGTCGACATCAATCAGCGCCTGCCAGACTAGTTCACACGCCGCGCTTTGCCGGCCCAGAACGGCTCGCGCAGTTCGCGCCGCAGAATTTTTCCGGACGGGTTGCGCGGCAGCGGCTCGGCGCGCACATCCACGCTTCGCGGCGCCTTGAAATGCGCGATGCGCGAGCGCGCGAAAGCGATGATGTCGCCAGCGTCCGGCGTCACGCCCGGCTTGGGCACGATGATGGCTTTCACCGCTTCGCCCCAGGTATCGTCCGGCACGCCGATTACCGCCACTTCCGCGACATGCGGGTGGCCGTGGATCGCATTCTCCACCTCCGCCGGATAGACGTTCTCGCCGCCGGTGATGATCATGTCCTTCATGCGGTCCTGGATGTAGAGGTAGCCGTCTTCATCCAGAAAGCCCGCATCGCCCGTGCGCAGCCAGCCCTCGGCGTCGACTGTGGCCGCCGTCGCGCTTTCGTTCTTCCAATAGTGTTTCATGTTGGCCTGGCTGCGCGTCGCGATCTCGCCCACTTGATTGGGCCCCAGCACGGCGCCTTCGCTGTCGAGAATGCGGAACTCCACTCCCGGCATCGGCAACCCGGCCGAACGCATGCGTTGGTTGCCTTTGGGATCGTGATCTTCCGGCGGCAGGTAGGCGATCGTGCCTGTGGTTTCGGTCATGCCGTATTGCTGGCAGAAGCCGCAGCCGAACACCTCCATGCACTCGCGCAGCAGATCCACCGGAATCGGCGACGCGCCGTAGAGGATGTGTTTGAGGCTGGAGTAATCAATCTCCCGCGCGCGGGGCATCCGGATCACGAATTGCAGCGCCGCCGGCACCATGAACATCTTGGCGATGCGCTCGCGCTCGATCAGTTCCAGCACCTCCATCGGGTTGAACTCGCGCACCACCACATTGCGCACCGCATTGATAAGCCCAACGAGCCCCCAGCCGGAGCCGCCGATATGCGCGATCGGCATAGCGACGAGATTGGTTTCGCCATCGGCCCATTCGTTCCAGCCCATTTGCGCGTTGGCGAGTTCGCGGCGTGAACGCATTAGGTTGGCGCTGGTCAGCACCACGCCCTTGGGACGGCCCGTCGTGCCCGACGTATAGAGCAGCAGCGCGCCATCCTCCGGCGCGGGCTGAAAACCGCCGTCTTCAGTGCTCTGTGCGGCGCGCCACGTGTCGAAACCAGGCTCCATCGCGATCACGCGTGGCGGCCCAGCCAGTTTCGCCACAGCCGCCCCCGCCGTCTCTACGCACTCCGGCCCGACGAACAGAAGCTTCGCGCCGCTATCCTGCAGAATGTAGGCGACCTCATCAGCCGATAGCCGCCAGCCGATCGGCGCCATCATCACGCCAGCCTTCGCCGCGCCCAACAGCAGCTCGAAATACTGATCTGTGTTCTTGCCCAGATAGGCGATGCGATCGCCTGCGCGCACGCCTTCAGCCGCCAGCGCCGCCGCAACCTGATTGGTATTGCGATCGAGCGCCGCATAGGTGGTCGCACGCCCTTCAAACACAAGCGCCACACGATCCGGGCGGGTGCGCCCATGATAGCGCGCCACATCGCCCAGCGTGGCCATGAACTCGAACTCTTCCGGCTTCACCGATGCCGCCACGATCATCTCCCCTTTGTGCTTTTTGGCGCAGCTTAGACGCGCAAGCACACGATTGCACACCCTGGACACGCAGCAGCGCCCCCGTGTTGGGCGCCAACATTGTCGGCCTCATCACCCCCACATCGGCGGTCCTGATGGGCTCACTGGCGATCGGGCGGGCGCCGCTTGAGCGCTGGCTGCGTTTTGTGCTGCCGCTGATGGCGCTGTTGGTGTTGGCGTGCGGCGCGGTGCTTGCGTTCGCCGCCGGCGGCTGATCAGCCCGCGCCGACGCCGCGCGCCATCAGCGCCGCAAACGCCAGCACCAGCACGATAAGATGGGTCTCCGCCATCACCAGCATGCGCACACGCTTCACCTCATGCGCAGGCGCAATGAAGGCGGCGTCCTGTGCGCTCGCTTTTGTCCAACGCATGAAGCGCATGGTCGGCAACGCCGAGAGCAGGCCGATCAGCAGAAACGTCGCCATCTTGGCCCAGAAGAACGGCTGGATGCGGTAATAATCCCAGCCAGCCGCGCCCCAGATCACGCGCGAAATCCCCGCCAGGATCACCAGCACCGCGGAAACGCCGTAAAACAAATCCACCCGCAGCAAGAGCCGCGCGACGCGCCCGTCCACCGGCAGACGCAGGATGAACAGCTCCGCCGTCAGCGCGCCGACAAGCACGAATGCAAACAGGAAATGCAGCCACGAGAGGCCAGCGTCATGGAAAGCCATGCGCCAATTTTAGCGCGAGAATGCGCCGCCGCGAAAGCTCAGTCGTCGCGGTGCACGCGCTCGCGGCGCTCATGGCGCTCCTGCGCCTCGAGCGAAAGCGTGGCGATCGGGCGCGCTTCAAGGCGCGCCAGCGAGATCGGCTCCCCGGTCTCTTCGCAATAGCCGTAGGTGCCGTCTTCGATGCGGCGCAGCGCTTCATCGATCTTGGCGATCAGTTTGCGCTGGCGGTCGCGCGTGCGCAGTTCAAGGCCGCGATCGGTTTCGCTGGTGGCGCGGTCAGCGAGATCGGGCTCGGCCACGGTGTCCTGCTGCAGGGAGGCGATGGTGGAGCGGCTCTCTTCGAGGATCTCTTCTTTCCACGCTTGCAGCTTTCGCCGGAAATAGTCCCGCTGCCGCTCATTCATGAACGGCTCGCTGTCGCTGGGACGATATTCTTTCGTTGTCGAACCCATGTCCGCACTCCCATCGCCCTCGCGAGGCGCCGCCTTATAACCTCGCCCCCTGGCGGCGTCCATCGAGCAAGGGCGGCGCCAAACTCCGTCTAGAATCCTAAACTTGGGGCCGCCCTCAGGCCCGCGGCAGGCGCTCGAGCTTGGCCAGCTCCACCGCCAGACGGATGTCAATCTCCAGCAGAACGGCATCCAATTGCGCCTCGCCAGTCGGCTCGGCGGCGTCGCGCAGGGCCTCCATTTCGGCGCGCACGCCCGCCGGGGCGCGCCCGCTCAAAAGCCCGCGCTCCAGTGTTTCCAACGCATCGAGCGCATCGCGCCCGCGCCGCGCCTGGCGCGCGCGCCGCTGCGCTGGGCCTTCTTCGCCCTGCAGCGCCAGCACCGCATCTAACGCCGTCAGCGGGCCGGTGGGTGCGGCCGCGCTCGCGCGCTGGGGCGCGTCGGCGCTTGGGGCGAAGCCCGGCGCTGCTGTTTGTCCGGCCCGGCGCGGCCCTGAAGCTTGGCCGACGCCGCGGCCGCTTTCGATCTTCATGGCGGGCGAGTCTCCGCTGCTGCTGTTTCCAGCGCCTTAATGTTTCGGACTTGAACGCCTCGTTAACCGAATTGGCGACCTATCCCAAGCATGGGTTTAGCTTCACGCGCGGCGCGCCATGCGCTTCTCGCCGTCGCATCTCTTGCGGCCATGACTGCGCCGTTCGCCGCTGCCCCTGCCTGGGCCGGCCCGCGCATCAAGGACGTCGCCGATTTTGAGGGCGTTCGGGAAAACCAGCTCGTCGGCTACGGACTTGTTGTCGGCCTCGCCGGCACCGGCGATTCGCTGCGCAATTCGCCCTTCACCCGCCAGAGCTTGGCGGCCATGCTGGAACGCCTTGGCGTGAACGCCAGCCAGGGCAATCTCAATACGCGCAACGTCGCCGCCGTGATGGTGACAGCCAATCTCCCGCCCTTCGCCAGCCAAGGCTCGCGCATCGACGTCACTGTTTCCGCGTTGGGCGATGCGCGCAGTCTCGCCGGCGGCCAATTGCTGGTCACCCCGCTCATGGGCGCCGATCAGATGGTATATGCGGTGGCTCAGGGGCCTCTGGCGATCGGGGGCTTCTCCGCCAGCGGGCAATCGGGCTCCTCCGTTACGCGCGGCGTGCCCACCGCCGGGCGCATCGCCTCCGGCGCGCTGGTGGAGCGCGAAATCCATTTCGACATCGCCGGCCAGCAGGAGCTGCGCCTGGCGCTGCGCAATCCCGATTTCACCACCGCCCAGCGTATCGCCCAGCGCATCAACGATACGGTGGGCCCGGGCGCGGCCCGCGCGGCCAATCCCGGCTCCGTGGTGCTAAGCCGTCCGCCCGGCTATCCGGGCGACATGGTTTCGCTGGTCGGCCGCATCGAGAACCTTGAGGTCGAGGTCGATTCTCCCGCCCGCATCGTCATCGACGAAAGCTCCGGCATCGTGGTGATGGGCGAAAACGTGCGCGTCTCCACGGTGGCGATCGCCCAGGGCAACCTCACCATTTCCGTGCGCGAGAACCCCTTCGTCAGCCAGCCCGCCCCGTTCAGCCGTGGCGAAACCGTGGTGGCGCCGCAAACTGGGCTTGAGGTGCAGGAAGATGAAGGCGGGCTCGTCATGGTGCCCGGCGGCGTTTCGCTGCAAAGCCTCGTCAACGGCCTTAACGCGCTCGGCGTCACCCCGCGGGACATGATCGCCATTCTGCAGGCGCTGAAGGCCGCCGGCGCCATCCAGGCCGAAATCGAAGTGATGTGATGGACGCGCCCGATCTTTTGCCCCGCGCCGGCGCGCCTTTGCCCGCCCGCCCTAATCCCGAAGCCACCCCCAACGCCGACCTGCAGCGCGTCGCGCAGGAGTTTGAGGCCGTATTCCTCTCCGAGATGCTGGCCCCGATGTTTGAGAGCCTGGACACCGAGGGCCTGGGCGGCGGCGGCATGGGCGAGCAAATGTTTCGCCCCATGCTGGTCCAGCGCTACGCCGAAACCATCGCCCGCGCCGGCGGCGTCGGCATCGCCGACAGCATCCTGCGCGAGTTCACCCGTATGCAAACCGTGGTCATGCCGGAGGGCGAAGATGGCGCTCCTCGCTGACGACGCCGCCGACCGCGCCGAGCAATTGCTGCTCGTGACCGAGCGCTTGGCCCTTCTGGTTCAAGAAGAAACCCGCCGCATCGACGCCCGCCAGCCCCCGCTCGACGGCGCCGAGGCGGAGGAAAAAAATCGCCTCGCCAACGCCTATCGGCTCGAACTCACCCGCATCAAGCACGATCCCAGCCTGATTGCGGCCGCCCCGCCGGCGACCCTGGCGAGACTGCGCGCCAACACTGCTGCGTTGCAGCAATCGCTGGCGCAGCATGAAATCGCGCTCAATGCGGTCAAAACCATCACTGAAGGGCTGGTCGAAGCGATGGCGCAGGAGATCGTGCGCCAGCGCGCCGGCAGCGCCAGCTACGGCGCTGGCGGCGCGGTCGAGGCCGGCTCGGGGCCGCTGCCGGCGGTGATCGACCGCACGGCCTGATCCCGCCTCAATTCGGCGCGGTTTTCCCCTTTCCTGTAATTCATCTTGCTCTGATCGGGCGGCGCCGGTTTTGTATGGCCGCGGTGTGGGCGAGGAATGAAGCACGCGAAACCATCACGTCCATGGCGTCCTGTCCGGACGCACGCCAGTAAACGCGCCCCCCAAGGCGTGCTGGGCGCGCTTGTGTTTAACGTCTGCCTTTTCGCCCTGCCTCTGGCGCTGGGCGCGGCGTTCATGATTATCGCCCGCGACCATCTCTACGCCTACGAATACTCAGAAGCCGGCGCGCGCGCCGTCAGCACCCGCGTTGAGCGGCTCAACGGCAACCTGATCCAGCTCGATTTCGATCGTCAGCGCCAATGGGACGATCTCATCGCCCTGGAGCTGATGCGCGGCGATATTTCTGCGGCGCGCGGCTTTCTGCTCTCGGCGCGCGGCATGCTGCCGTCGCGCGTGGTCAATTCCCTGAATCAGCGCCTGCCTTCCGGCGGCGACGACGCGCAGCTCGAACTGGCGGCGCTGGCTCTGCTCACACCCGGCACCCGCGCGCGCTACGAAGCCACCGTACCGCTGCTTTCACGCCGCACCGCCAGCGGCGCCGCGCAAGCGCGCGACGATCAACCCGCCGTCGAAATCGGCGATGCGCGCGATTTTGAAATTCTCGCGCGCGCGATGCTTGTCGAGTCCGAGCCGGACCTGCTGCAATTCGTGCTGACTGGATTCTCGCGCGGCCTGGCCGGCGAATTCACGCCGCGCATGTCACGCGGGGCGGCGGCCCTGCTTGCCGCCAGCCGGCGCGATGATTTCCAGCAAACCTTCGCCAGCCAGCTGCGTCCGGTAATGGAAACGGCCTTGCCGCTCGCCACCTTCCGCGACGCCGCCCGCACCGGCGCCGGCGCCGGCGATCCCGGCGCTTACGACAACGCCGCCGCCGCTTTCCGCGAAGCGCTTTCTCCTGAAGGCGCCGCCGCAGCCAAGCAATTGCTCGATAATATTGGCGCGATGGCCGATTCAACCACCATCGCCGGCGCCGCGGCGCTGCTCACCCACGCTTCCACGCTTAACGACATGCCGCGCCTGCTGCTGGTGGCGCAGGCCGCCGGCGATCGCGCCGCCGCCGCCGCCAAGCGCCTGCCCCGCGATGGGCGTTTGCTTTCCGCCGCGCGCGGCGAGCTCACCGTCACGCGCGAGCTTTCACTCGCCCTTGCCGCCGCCGGCGCGGCGCTGCTCGGTCTTTTGGCCGTGCTTGGTTTTGTGCTCTTCCAGATCGGCCGGCGCATATGGCTGCGCATGCAGGATGACGATTACGCCGGCGAACTGGTGGACATAAGCGCCAGCAACTGGCGCCCGCTTTAGGCGCGGAACAGCGAAAGCACCGCCTGCGGCTCCACGTTGGCGATCGAGGCCCCGCCCATAGCTTCCAGCCCTTGGCGTACCTGCAGCGCCAACAAGCGCGCGCCATCCGCATCGAGATCGGCGTTCGCAGCCACGCCCTGCACGGCGCCGAGAAAGCCCTGATGCGCCTCCAGCGCGCGCGCGGCCTTGAACAAGCCTTCCATCGCCGTTTGCAGCGACTCCAGCGAACGCTGCACCGCCGCGTTCAGGGCCGGCGCATCAGCGGCGTTGGCGTCCAGCGTCAGCGCCAGCACGCTGCCCGGCTCACCCTTCAGCCGCAAATCCGCGCCCGCAATCTCAACTGGCGTCGCGCCCGGTTCGGCCTGCACTGCCAGCGTCTGGCCTGAAACGAGCCCCACGCCGGCCGCATCGACCCGCTGCGCGAACGCATTCAGCACCGCGTCGAGCTCGCTTTGGCCGCCGCCCTCGCCACGGGCGATGGCCTGCACCTTGAGCAGCATGGATTGCGCTTCGTGGCCAAGCGCCAGCGCCGTCTGTACCTGCTCGAGCCCCGCGCGCACGCTTTCGCGCGCGCTGGCCCAGGCGGCTGCGCCGCTGACATCACCGCGATCGCCCGCGGCGGCGTCCTCGCGGCGCAGCGGCGCCTGCGAGGGCGCGCGCGCAAAACGCTGATCAACGCCGAGCGCGTTCGCGCCCGCCGTGCCTGGGACGATGCTGGAAACCATTCTTCCGCTCCTTCGGATCGCGCGTCACGCGAAGACGCGCGGCGCGCTTCGCCGCAAGCGTGAAGGAAACGTAAATGCGTTAATGAATCGTTAACGCGTTCGGGTCCGATACAAATATTTTTACTGTCTGTTTACGATTGGCTTAACGCGCATTTTGAGCGCGCAGATACGCCATCACCGCGCGCGAATACGCAAGCTGGGTTTCGCTGGGATAGCGGCGCAGCGTTTCGGCGGTCTCTGCATCGGTGAGGGTATAGACGAAGCGCTGGGCGCCTTCATCAAGTTTCACGTCGCCCCTGTCGGGCATCGCGTTCTTGCGCAGCGCGGCGGCGTGTTCGGCCACGCGGCGCTCCGCTTCTTGCGCAGCCGGCCCCGGCTCGCTGCGCTGAGGGCGCACCGCCAGGTTCAGATCAGCTTTCGGGGGCGCAACCGGATCCATGGCTCATGCGAAGTCGGCGGAGGGCCCGAGGGGCCCCCCGCCTTTTTCGATCCGCTTAGCGGAAGAAGGACAGCACGATCGACGGCGCCGAGTTGGCGATCGACAAGGCTTGCGCGCCCAGCTGCTGCTTGACTTGCAGAGCTTGCAGGCGAGCGGATTCCTTGGCGAGGTCCGCGTCGACGAGGTTGCCGATGCCGGCTTCGATCGAATCTTGCAGCTTGCCCAAGAAGTTCTTTTGGACATCCAGCGCCTTGGATTGGGCGCCGAGCGTGGCGAGATCGCGATTGAGCGAGGTGATCGCGGTGTCGATGGCCGTGGAGGCCGACGCAGCGCCGCCCGACGTGGAGATGTCGAGCGCCGACGTGACCGTGGACAACGCTTGGCCGCCAATGCCCAGGCGGAAGTCGAAGCCCGAGACCGCGAGCTGGTTGGAGCCCGTCGCGCCGATGATGCCGGTGTCGCCCGCGCCATCGCCGATCAGGAACGCCAGATCCGAACCCGTCGGCGCGTTGCCGCCGTTGTCGTTGTAGGCGACGGTGAAGTCCGAAGCCGACGAGTAGATGACGTTGCCGGTCGAGGCGTCGTAGCTGGCCGAGATCGCGCCATTGGTCGTGGTCGTGACTTTGTCCAGGAAGCCTTGCAGCGTCATGTTGGCCGCGAAGCCAACATTGTACGTCACTTGGTTGGCGCCAGAGCCGACCGTGAAGGTCAGGCCGTCGGCGTTTTCGTAATCGGAATCGATGGAGGCGAGCGTCGCATTGACGTTGACCAGGCGCGAGTTCGCCGAGGTGTCCGTGCCCGCGTTGTCGCGCGAAGAAACCGTGTAGTTCGAAGAAGCGCCGCCCGCGCCCGTGTCGGTCGTCAGCACGGTGAAGCTGGAGGCGCCGCCCGAAAGGTTGGTGCCGTTGACCAGGTTCGAGCCGTTGAACGTCGCGGCGTTGGCGATCTGGTTGATCTGATTACGCAGAGCGTCGAAGTCCGCTTGCAGCGCGGCGCGCTGGTCGGACGAAAGGTCGGTGGCTTGCGCCGCGACCGACTTTTCCTTCAATTGCTTGAGAATGTCGCCGATGGCTTCGCCGGCCGACAAGCCCACATCGATCACCGAAGCGGCGCGATCGATGCCATCCATCACCGCACCCAGCGAAGCAACGCGTGCGCGCTGGCCTTCTGCGATAGCGAATACGGCGCCGTTGTCCTTCGCCGTCGCGACCTTGAGGCCGGTGTTGACGCGGTTTTGGACGCTGGCGAGTTCGCGGGTGGTTTGGTTGAGGCTTTGCAGCGCGACGAGCGCGCCATAGTTGGTGTTGACGCTAGTCATATATGTCGGTCCTTCTGGACTGATTTGACCGGTCGTTTTGACCGGGTGGGCTCCCCGCCCGTTTTACGCGCGGAACACTCCGCACGCCCTGCCCCTCGGGAGAACAAGACGCTTTGCGTTGCGATTGTTGTAAGGTTGGGAGGTTAACAACGCGTCAGCGCCGAAACGATTCTCGGTCGGCAATTCTTGCCGGGCCTAGCGCGCCGCCAAGCCTTCCATCATCGCACGGTTGATGTCGATTAAGGGTTCGATGTCGGCGCCCTCGCGCAGCACGTCGCCGGAGTGTTTCGCCACCCAGTTGGCCAGCGAGATGATTTGCGCGCGCAAAGGCGGGGGCAATTGGTTTTCCGGCGCGCCACAATCTGAAGCCAGTACGCGCCACAAGCGCCGGTTGGCGTCCAGCGCCTCCGCCAGCGCGCCGCCGCTCATCTTTTGCTCCGCCGCATGCACCAGCCCTGCGGTGACACGGCCGAAGGCGCGGTATTCCAGTTCGCGCGGGCTCTCAGCCTGCGTGGCTGCGCGCTGGTACGCTTGAATCGACATCCGTCAGTCCCAGGCGCTCGGCCTCATAGGTTATGAGCTTTCGGCACCGCATGAGAGCGCGGTAATACTCGCCCGCCATTACTTCTTTGGAAACGCCGATGCATTCGGCCAGCACCGCAGGCTCGCGCACTACGCCCATAAATTCGGCCAGTCGGGCGGCGAATTCCGTGTAGGCCTTATCGCGCCCGGCATCGTCCAGATACATGAGCATGATCGGAAAATAGATGCGCTTGGCGGGGCTGTCGGCCTCGTCGGGCTGCATGATGTCCTTTTCACGCAGCACCGAGGCCTTGTTCTGCAGCACGAGAGCCGCGCGGCGGTCCCCGTTCTGCACCACGGCGCCATTGACCACGAACTTTTCGCCCGGACGCAACGACAACTTCAGCGGCATGAGGCCCCTCCTCCCGCTTCTGGGAGTCACATCAATCGTGCAGACTCACCTCACGAGGTTAACGGGATATTGCGCCAGGCGCCCGCGCGGCTCTATTGCTGCTGCGGAACGAGGAGAGACAATGCGGTTTGAAGGCACCAAGGACTATGTCGCTACGGAAGATCTGAAGGTCGCCGTCAACGCATCGATCACGCTGGAGCGCCCCCTGCTCGTCAAGGGCGAGCCCGGCACCGGCAAAACCATGCTCGCGCTGGAAGTGGCCAAGGCCATCGGCGCGCCCCTGATCGAATGGCACATCAAGTCCACCACCAAGGCGGTGCAGGGGCTTTACGAATACGATGCGGTGATGCGCCTGCGTGATAGCCAGCTGGGCGATGCGCGCGCCAGCAACATCGAAAACTACATCAAGCGCGGCAAGCTCTGGGAAGCGTTCGAGAGTCCAACGCGCCCAATCCTTCTGATCGACGAAATCGATAAGGCCGACATCGAATTCCCGAACGATCTCCTGCAGGAGCTCGATCGCATGGAATTCTACGTCTACGAACTCGATCGCACGGTGAAGGCCAAGCAACGGCCCATCATCATCATCACCTCCAACAACGAGAAGGAATTGCCGGACGCCTTCCTGCGCCGCTGCTTCTTCCACTACATCCGCGTCCCCGATGACGAAACCATGCGCGCCATCATCGAGGCGCACTATCCA
>JAEUMU010000003.1 GCA_016791325.1 Hyphomonadaceae bacterium | reverse complement strand
GAACATCGCTGAAGCGCTTGCCGCCTCAGGGCAGTTGCTGGTGCTGACGCCGCAGGAACTGGGTCTTATTGGCGCCGCCGCGCAGACCCAGGCCGCCATGGCGCGGCGCGCAGGCGCGGAGGCGCCGCTCGCCGGCCCCACCAATGGCGCCGCCCGGCCCGAGGCGCGGCCGTGACGCCGCGTCCGCGGTGCGCCGCGCGCTTGCCCCGGGGCGGGCGCGCCTGCCATTGAGAAGCGCCGGATTCGCGGCGGGCCGGGGAGGTGACGGCTTGGGTGGATTGCGTCTGATCCTGATTGGCGGCGCCTTTGTCGGCATGGTCGCGCTCAGCGTGGTCGCATTTCACTATGGCGGCGTGGGCGGATTGATCGGCGGCGTTCTCGGCTTTGTGCTGCGCCTATTCGGCCGCGGCACCGATTGGGGCGAGCGTATCGGCAACGCTTTCATCGGCGCGCTGATGGGGCTGCCCATCGGCCTGCTGATCGGCGGCGTGGCGTATTTGGTGGGCCCCCAACTCATGGCCGCCTTCAGCGCGCCGTAAATGCGCCGCACGCGCGGGTTGTTCTTTCCCATCCGGGAGGAAAACATGCGCGCGCTTTTGATCGGCTTCATCCTTGCGCTCTCTGTGGCGGCGCCGCTCGCCCTCGCGCAGGATAAGGCGCAGCCAAACGGCGCCGCGCAGATCGATTATCGCGGCTTTCGCGGCCTCACCAGCGAGGTGGAAGCCTATCGCGCCGCGCGTCTTGTCAGCCATTCCGATTTCCAACGCATGGCGCGCGAGGCAAACACCATTCTGCTGGATGCGCGTTCCGCCGATGCTTTCGCCCGAGGCCATATCGAAGGCACGATCAACCTGCCCTTCACGGACTTTACAGATCAGAGCCTGCGCGCCGCCCTGCGCGATCCCAGCGTCCGAATTCTGATCTATTGCAACAACAATTTTTCGAACAATGCCGAGCCGGTGATTTTAAAGGCGCGCCCGTTGGCTCTGAACATCCAGACTTTCATCAACCTCTACGGCTACGGCTATCGCAACGTCTATGAGCTGGCCGATACGGTCGATTTCAACGACCCCGCGGTGCGTTGGGTGCGCAGCTGAGCCCTTTTTACGGCGCCTCCACCGGCGTTCCGGTGCGGATGCTTTCGCGCACGTGCCCTAGCACCAGCGCTGAATCCACCTGATCGGTTTCAGTCGATGCGTTGCGTAACGCCGCCAGCGCGTCAGCTTCCGCAAGCTCGAATGAGCGCTGCTGCATGCGGGCCGTCGCGCGCAGGCGCAACGCCAGTGAATCTTCCGGGCGGCCGTCGAGCGCGCTGGAAAGGTCTTCTTCAGCGCGGCGCCAATCGCGCTCCATGGCGTAGGCGCGGGCGCGGTCGATATAGAGATCAGTCAGCTGCGTGGGGTCACGCGCCAGAGTGGCGATGGCGCGGGAGAAGGCGCTCACCGCGCGCGCCGGTTCGCGCGCCAATAGCCAAGCGTTGCCCGCTTGCGAAAGCAGATCGGCGCGCAGCTCGATCAAGGCTGGGTTGGCCGCACTCGCCAACGATTCCAGACGGCGCGCGCCTTCTTCGATCCGGTTCTGTGCGATCAGCGCCATGGCCGCGCAGCGATAGCCGTTGAGCGATTGGCTCTCTGCGGCCCAGGCCATGCCTTCCTCGTAGGCGCGCTCGGGGTTTTGGTCGATCAGCGCTAGGCATTGCTGCAGCCGGTCCGCGCCGGGCGCGGGGGCGGCGGGCTCTGCCTGGAGCAAGGCGAACGGCAGCAAAAGCACGGCGATGGTCATGGCGATGGCGTCTCCCCGCTCCATAGAGCGGGGCGAGCCTTGCCGAAGGCAAGCGGCGAATCCATGGCGGAGGCGGCTAGCGCAGTTGCGCCGCCAGCGCGTCGGCGGTCTGGCTCAGCAGGGCGAGGTCTTGCGAGCGCGACAGGCGGTGGTCGCCGTCCTCAACCAGAGTCAGCGTCAAATCCGGGCTCTGGATCAGCGCCGCCAGCGCCTGCACGTGCGCCGCCGGCACGTCGGGATCCCGCCCTCCCTGCAGAATGCGCACCGGCCCAGGGAATGGGATCGGCCCATCCATAATCGTGTGCCGTCGCCCGTCCTCGATCAGCGCCCTCGTGATCACGTAGGGTTCGGAATCGTAGGCGGAGGGACGCTCCCATCGCCCGCGTTCCAGGATTTCCTGGCGCACCTCCGGGCTACATGAGGCCCACATCAGTTTTTCGGTGAAGTCGGCGGCTGGGGCGATCAGCAATAGGCCCGCCACGCGCTCCGCCCGCGCCCGCGCCGCCAGCAGCGCGAGCCAGCCGCCCATCGAAGAACCCACCAGCACCAGCGGCCCCGTACTGAGCCGGTCAAGCACCGCCAGCGTATCGCCCAGCCAGCGCGAAATCGTGCCTTCCTCGAAGCGTCCGCCCGAGCGTCCGTGCCCGGAATAGTCAAACCGCAGGAAGGCTTGGCCGCGCGCCTCGGCCCAGGCGGCAAGCGCTTGCGCCTTGGTTCCGCTCATGTCGGATTTGAAGCCGCTCAGCCATACGAATGTTGGCTGGGCCCCGGCCTGGCGCATTGCCGCCAGCACTGAGCCCTTGTGTATAAATTGCTCGCTTTGGCCTGCCGCCATGGCTCTACTCCTGAGCGAAAGCCGTCGCCTGGCCGGCGTGTGAAGGCGCTTGGCGCACGAATGGCAGCGCTTTTTTAAGCCGAACCGTTATCAAACCATGGTTTCAGTCGATCAGGCGGCTTCGGCGGGCGGCGAAGCATTGCAAGAAGGTCACATCCTTTCGGTTTTGCAAGTCACCCCTGAGCTCAACGCTGGCGGGGTGGAGCGGACCACGCTTGAAATGGCGGAGGCGATCAGCCGCGCCGGGGGGCTCGCTTTGGTCGCTAGCGCCGGCGGCCGCCTCGAGCCGGACCTCGAGGCGGCCGGCGGCAAGCTGAGCCGGCTTCCCGCCAACTCCAAGAACCCGCTCACGGTGCTGGCGAACGCGTTTCGCTTGGCCGCCCTCATCAAGCGCTACAAGG
>JAEUMU010000240.1 GCA_016791325.1 Hyphomonadaceae bacterium | reverse complement strand
CTTCGCGATGGCGCGGCGCATCGGAAAAGATGCGCCTGAGATCGCGATCGAACACGCTTGGCGTATCGATGGCGTAACGATTGCGCTTGGCTTGGTAGTGTTCGCCCAGCGTGCCGGAAAGTTTGGAAAGCGGATCGACCTTGAAACGCGGGCGCGCCGAAGGCCGCACGCCGGCGAGTTCGCCCATCAGCGCATCCACATAGTCGAGCTTGGCGAGCGCGGGCCAATCCGCGTAGCGCTTGCGCCAGTTCGCGCGTGGGGTGAGCCAGACGGCGAAGGTTTCGGCGAAATCCTCGTCCGGATGGCACTGTGCGTACCAGCGGCGCAGATGCTGGACGTGGTTTCGGCTGGCGGGATTGGCCCGGTAGTGATCGGGATAAGGCTTGGCGGCGTTGCCGAACAGCTTGCGCCAGTGCGACCGGCGGTGAACGCCGTAGGCGTATTGCACGACGTGGCCGGCTTCGTGGCGCAGCAAGCGCATGCACTCGGCCGGGCTGCCGCCTTCGACCTCCAACATCATTTTGCGCTCAAGGCGCATCAGGCGCGGGTGGGCGAGATAGAAGGGGATGGCGATGCCCGGCGTTTCGGGCGGGCTGAACCATTCATCAGACAGCCAGACATGGGGCTTGATGCGCAGTCCGCGCGCGGCGAGTTCGCCCTCCATGGCGGCGACGCAGCGTTCCAGCCAGCCGCCCTCGATGCGCAGCTTCAGATCCTTGAGCGGCGTTTGCAGCAACTCGCGGTCGGGAAGGCCGGCCCATGCTGGCTCGATCGCCCTTGAGCGGGATCTTGATCTGCGGGGGGACGCCATGGGGCGCGGAAGCTCCCATTTTCGGGCCCGCCCCGCAACGCACGATTATGCCGCGCCTTGCTGGCCCGACGGCGCCGCCGGCGGGCATGCTAGAATGGCGGCATGGCAGTGAGCAAAGCCCAGGTGCGCGGGTGGGCGCTGGCGTTGGAGGGAGCGGTGGAGGTGGTCCATGTGGATCGCCCGGCGTTTCGCACCTCACGCAAAATTTTTGCGACCTTTCCGCCCGATGCCGCGCAGGTGAACCTGATGTTCGACCCACCTACGCAGGAATTTTTCTGCGAGCAGGCGCCGGGCGTGGTCGCGCCTTTGCCGGGCGGCTGGGGCCGTATGGGCATGGCCAGCTGCGACTTGGCGCGCGCCGATGCGGCGCTGGTGCGTTCGGCGCTGAAGGCCGCGCATGCGCTGGCGCTGCCCAAGCCGAAAGCGCGGCGCACCAAGCGCTAGCAGCGCGTATTGCCCGGCAATCGATCACATCCGCGTGGGCGGCGCCTCGTGCGTGATCGGAACCCGCATCTCAGGCGTTGTGAGCACGGCCGCAAGGTTCTGTTCAGCATTAATGCATTATTGTGACGGCATCGGAGACGCACGGATGCTCGAGAAAAAAATCGGCGAGCCTTGTCCGACTTGCGAAACGCCGCTGCAGCGGCGGCGGTCTACGTTTCGCACCATCGTTGGGGATGTCGCTTACTGCGCGCGTTGCTGCTCTTCGTTTGAGCTCGCGCGTGAAGAGGATCGCGTGGCGCTGGCGGGGGCGGAGTTCCTGCCCATCTGATCGGCGGGCGCCCAGGGGCGCTTATTCCGCAGCGCCGGCAGGGCGGGCCACGCGCCGGGACGTAAGCCAAGCCCACGCCGCCTGGAACGGCCACGCCAATTGCGCCAGCGCGCCGCGCCCGATTGCGTCGCGCACGCCCAGAGGCGCGGTGCAAGGGCCTGGCACGTAATAGGTGGCGAACGCCTGATCAAACACGGAAAACACGGTGGCGAAGTTCACGCCCCCACCTTCTGCGTCGCGCACGTGATGCCATCGATGCATGGCGGGCGAGACGAAGACGCGCCGCAGCGGCCCGTAGGTCCACGGCAGATCCATATGGATGAAGAGGCCATAATAGTGGCGCACCAGCCCGTTGACGACGAGCGCCCAAGGCGGAAAGCCCAGCATGGCCAGGAAGGACGTGTCGATCAGCGCGGTGGTAACGCGGTTGAACGGATGGAAGCGCACCCCGGTGGTCCAGGTCATGCAGGTGTCGCTATGGTGGATGGCGTGCGCGGGCCAGAGCGCGGCGACATGCTCCAGGCGATGGCGCCAATAGCCGATGAAGTCGCCCGCGAAAACGGCGGTGAGGCCCACAGCCCACACCGGCAGCGCGCCCCAATCAAGGTCGAGCGAGAGGCCGTGGCGTTGGATGAAGGCGCCGCTCGCGGCGAGCAACAGCACCAGGAGCGGCGTGACAAACACGATGTCGAGCGCGAACAGAATCGCGTTGGTGCGCACTTCGCCCGCCGCGGCGCGGGCTTTGCGCAATGCCTCGACGCCCCCGGCCGCCAAGGCGATCGCTGCGAAAATGAGCGCGGGCAGCGCAAGGCCAGAGAGCGCAGCCCAAAGTGCTTCAAGCCGGGCGGTGAGGAAGGTGGCGGCGTGCTCCATCGCGTCAGATGTATAGCACGCCTTCGCTGAGCTTCACCGCCTTGCCGGCGATGCGCGCGCCGGCGAGGGCGCCGTTTTCAAGCTGCAGCTCAAGCCCGATCAGCGAGGGGCGGCCCATTTCCACGCCCTGTTGGATCGGCAGCGTGTGCCAGCCATCCGGCAGATCCTCGAACCGCGCCACCACGCCTGCGAAAGCGGCCGCAGCCCCGCCGGTGGCGGGATCTTCGGCGATGCCGATGTCGGGAGCGAACATGCGGGCGCGAAAGGAGGCGGGCTCCTGCGCCGCCGCGCGCGTATAGGCGAACACCTCCGTCGCGCCGAGCGCCTCGGACGTGGAGCCGCGCACTCTGGCGCGCGCCAACGCATCGATGCTGGCGAGCGGGATCATGGCGAACGGCACGCCAGCGGAGAAGAGCGAGGGCTTGTGGCCGCCAAAGCCAATATCGGCAGGCGCGAGCCCCAGCGCGTGGGCCGCAGCTTCGATGCTGGGATCGGCGCCGGCGGGTTCGGAAAGCTTGGGTGCGCTGAACTCGGCGAAGCTTGCGCCTTCGGCGGCGAGCTTCACCGCACAGCGCACGGGGCCGATGCGTTCTTCCAGCACCAGCAGAATATCGCGCGGACCATCAGAGTTGTGCTGAGTTTCGGCGACGGCGATGGCGCAGCCGATGGTGGGATGGCCGGCGAAGGGCAGCTCTTTGCCGGGCGTGAAGATGCGCACGCTTGCGGCGTGCTGTGCGTAGGCCGGCGCGCAGACAAAAATCGTCTCCGAAAGATTGAACTCGCGCGAAATGGCCTGCATGCGCGCATCGCTTAGGCTATCGGCCCCGAACACGACGGCGAGCGGATTGCCGGCCAACGGCGTATCGGTGAACACGTCATAGGTAGCGAACTTGAGGCTCATGGCGTTTTCCCGGTTGGAGGATCGAGCGCTTGGGCAAGGGCGGCGCGGAACGTGCGCTCGCGCTTGAGGACAACTTCGCGGCGCATGGCTTCGCGCCGGGAGACGTGGCGCTCGGCGTAGAGCAGCTTCCAGCTGCGGCCCCGCGTGGAGCGCGCGCCGGCGCCGGTATTGTGGGCGTTGAGGCGCTTATCAAGATCGAGGCACCAGCCGACATAGGTTCGCCGTTCGCTCCCGCGCACGCTGCCGAGCACGTAAACGAAGGCGAACTCACTCACGCAACGCCGCCGAAATTCACGAACTTGGTTTCGAGATATTCTTCAAGGCCTTCGACGCCGCCTTCGCGGCCGAGGCCGCTTTCCTTGACGCCGCCGAACGGAATGACCTCGTTGGAGTAAACGCCTTCATTGATCGACACCATGCCGGCCTCGATGCGTTCCGCCACGCGCCAGGCGCGGGCGATGTCACGCGTGAAGAAGTAGGCGGCCAGGCCGAAGGGCGTATCGTTGGCGATGGCGACGGCTTCATCTTCGCTGCGGAAACGGATGAGCGGCGCAACCGGGCCGAATATCTCTTCAGTGTTGACGCGCATCTGCCGGGTGACATCGGCCAGCACGGTGGGCTGGAAGAATTGGGCGCCGGCTTCGCTGCGCGCGCCGCCGACCAGCGCCTTTGCGCCGCCGCCGATGGCGTCGCCGACCATCTCGGTGACCTTTTGGATCGCCTTTTCGTCAATCAGCGGGCCGATTTCGACGCCTGGCTGATCGCCCGGGCCGACTTTGAGCTGGCGCACGGCTTCGGCAAGCTTGGCGGAGAAGGCGTCATAGATCGCATGCTCCACCAGAATGCGATTGGCGCAGACGCAGGTTTGACCGGCATTGCGGAACTTGGAGGCGACAGCGCCTTTGACGGCGAGATCAAGATCGGCGTCGGCGAACACCAGCAGCGGCGCGTTGCCGCCGAGCTCAAGCGAGACGCGCTTGACCGTTGAGCCCACGCAGGCCGCGCCCAGCTTTTTGCCGATGGCGGTGGAGCCGGTGAAGGAAAACTTGCGCACCAGCGGGCTTTCGCACAGCACGCGCCCGACGTCGGCCGTGTGCGTATCGGTGGTGACGACGTTGAAGAGACCGGCGGGAACGCCGGCTTTTTCGGCCAGCTCGGCCAGGGCGAGGGCGGTGAGCGGTGTCTGGTGCGGCGGCTTCAGCACGATGCTGCAGCCCGCAGCCAAAGCGGGCCCGGCCTTGCGCGTGATCATTGCCATCGGAAAATTCCACGGCGTGATGGCCGCACACACGCCTACCGGCTGCTTCAGCGTGATGTAGCGGCGCGAGGCCGCGGTGGTGGGAATGGTGCGCCCATAAGCGCGCTTGGCCTCTTCGGCAAACCATTCGATGAAGGCCGCGCCGTAGGCGGCCTCGCCCTTGGCTTCCGTGAGCGGCTTGCCGCCTTCAAGCGTGATGAGCCCGGCGAGGCGATCAAGATCGGCGATCATCAAATCGAACCAGGCGGTGAGGATGGCGGCGCGCTCCTTCGCGGTTTTCGCCGCCCAGGGCGGGAGCGCACGGTGGGCGGCGGCCACGGCGGCTTCTGCGTCCGCAGCGGCGAGATCAGGAACCTCAGCCACGACTTTCTGTGTGGCGGGATTGTACACCTTGAAGCGGCGCGCGGCAGTGCGCCACTGGCCGTCGATGTAGGCGTCGGAACGGAACGAGAGCGTCATGGGGAGGTTCCTGAGGGGGCGTCAGGACATTGCGCAGCCTCAAAGCCGCGGCAAGGGGCGAACGACATTACTTAAGGGAACTTTTCCAGGCGCTAGCGAGCGGGTTGTGTGCTAAGATTGAGCGAGAGCGAGAGGCGGTCCATGAGCTGGAAGGATATTCTTGTCATCGTCGCCGAGGCGGAAACAGACGAGCCGGCGATCGCGCTGGGCGCGGCGCTGGCGGATCAATTCAGCGCCCACTTCGCAACCGCCTTCATGACCCCGCTGCCGGATGAGCCGCTGGCGTATGAGCCCACCGTCGTCGCGGGTGTATGGGCGGAGCTGTTGGGCCGCGCCCGCCAGGAGGCCGAGGCCGAGCGCAAGCGCGTGGAGGCGCGACTGGAGAAGTTCGGCCGCCCATGGGAATTGCGCGATGCGGAAGCGCTCTCGCGCGATCTGGGGAGGGTAGCGGCGGTGCATGCGCGTTACGCGGATGTGGCGGTGCTGACGCGCCCGAGTGAAGGGCCCGGCAGCGACTTGCGCGAAGAACTCGTGGAAGGCGTACTGTTTCATTCCGGGCGCCCGGCGCTGATTGCGCCGCCCGGCTGGAGTGGTGATCGCGTGGGGCGGCGCGTGGTGGTGGCGTGGGACGCCAGCCGCGAAGCCACGCGCGCGCTTTCCGAAGCGCAGGCGCTGCTGGAGGGGGCTGAGCAGGTGACGGTGGTGACGGTGGACGCCAAGCCGAAAATGTTCGGCCACGGCGATCAGCCCGGCACGCAGATCGCCGCGCATCTTTCGCGCCGCGGATTGGCGACGGATGTGCGCAACATCGACAGCATGGGCCGCGCGCCGGCGTTGGCGATCTTGGAAGAGGCCACGGCGATCAACGCCGATCTGGTGGTGATGGGCGGTTATGCGCACTCCCGCTTGCGCGATCTGGTGTTCGGCGGCGCCACCAAGGATATGCTGCGAGCGGCAACGGTGCCGGTGCTTATGGCGCATTGAACCCCGCGCGGGCCGGCTGGCCGATGGTTCGGCGCAGCTGGTCGTGTTCCGTGTTGCGCAGGCGGGCGCGCTTGCGGCCTAATCCGCTCCAAAGGAGCGGCTCATGAAATTTCTTAGCGACGACGATAAGAAGCGCCTCCGCGCGGCCGAAGAGGCGTTGCCGCGCACGCCGCTGCCGACCCAGATGGTGTCGAGCGATGAATACGCACCGCTGCCGCAAACGCCGCAGCAACGCGCCGTGGAACAGCGGCTTTATGCGCTGGCCGATGAGATCGCGCCGAAGCACGCCATGTCGCGCCGGCGCTTTTTTCAATCGCCGATGGGGATGGCGGCCGCGTTCTTGGCGCTGAATTCGGTCTATGGATGCGCGTTTGCCACCAATGACGGCGAGGCCCGCGACCCCGATCAGGCGCGCGAGCGGGCGGAGTCGTTGGCCGATCAGTTCATCATGGATATGCACACGCATTTCCTGCGCGATGACACCCGCCTGCTGGGCTTTGCGGCGATGCGCAATGCGGTGGGGCGGGAAGGCTGGAACCCCGATCTGCAGGGCGAGCAAACCATCGAGCATCTAAAATTCGCCAATTATCGCCGCGAAATCTTCCTCGATAGCGACACCAAGATGGCGCTGATCTCTTCAGCGCCTTCCGATATTCCGGAGGATTGGTTTCTCACCAACGAGCAGATGGCGCAGGCGCGCACGCGCGTGAATACGGAAGCCGGCTCACGCCGGCTGTTTACGCATGCGATTTTCACGCCGGGCGCGCCGGGCTGGCTGGAGCATTTGGAGGCTTCGCTGGCGCTTCGGCCCGATAGCGTGAAAGGCTATACGGTGGGGGATAACACCCACAAGGAAACCGCCCGCTATCCATGGCGCATGGATGATGAGGCGGTGGCTTATCGCGGCTATGAGCTGATGGTGCGCGCGGGCGTGAAGAATGTCTGCGTGCATAAGGGGCTGTGGAGCCAGGCGTTGGATTCGCGCTTTCCCAGGCTGGCGCCGTATGCGCGCGTGGACGATGTGGCGAAGGCGGCGAAGGATTGGCCGCAGCTCAATTTCATCATCTATCATGCGGCCTATCGCTTGGGCGATCCGGCGGTCGCGCATCAGCAGTTCGCAAGCACAGGCCGGCTGGATTGGGTGACTGAGCTGGCGGAAATTCCCGCGCGTGAAGGCGTGAGCAACGTGTACGCCGACCTGGGCCAGATCTTCGCGCAAACCTTGATCTCGCAGCCCTACGTGTGCGCGGCGATCTTGGGCACGCTGATCAAGGGGCTGGGCGCCGAGCGCGTGTGCTGGGGCACCGATGCAGTGTGGACGGGCGCGCCCCAATGGCAGATCGAGGGGCTGCGCCGGCTGGAAATCCCGGAAGAGATGCAAGCGCGGCACGGCTTCGCGCCGCTGGGCGATGCGCGGGGGCCGGTGAAGACAGCAATCTTCGGCGGCAACAACGCCCGGCTCTACGACCTCAGCGACGCCGAGCGCGACGCGTGGCGCACAGACCGGCTGATGCAGGAAAAGGCGGCGCACCGCCAGAGCGGGGCGCTACCGAGCAATTTGCGCTACGGGTATGTGGCGCAGGGCTGAAGCCGCGCACCATCGCCCCGGGGGAAGCGAGATTCTTATGGGCGGCGTGCGCGCTGATCTTGTGTGCCCCGGGGGTTACACTACATCCAGGGCATAACACTCATGCCACGTTGACCCGCCTCAATGGGGGTTAATGCGGGACGCCTTAAGAGGGTCGCTCATGGATATGGAAAAGCTCACCGAGCGCGCGCGCGGATTCGTGCAAGCCGCGCAAACCATCGCGCTGCGCGAACAGAACCAACAACTTGAAACCCAGCACTTGCTCAAGGCATTGCTGGATGATCGCGAGGGCCTTGCGGCCCAATTGCTGACCAGCGCCGGCGCTAACGCGCGCCAGGCCGCCGATGAGGCCGATAAGGCCGTGCAAGCGCTGCCGAAAGTGCAGGGCGGCGGCGATAGGATGTACGCCGCCACCTCCTTCTCGCGAGCGCTTGATGCGGCGGACCAAGCCGCGACCAAGGCCGGCGATTCCTACGTGACAGCGGAGCGGCTGCTGTTCGGCCTTGCTATCGCTGACGGCAAGGCCAGTGAAATTTTGAAGAAAGCAGGCCTGACGCCGCAGAAGCTGGAAGCCGCCATCGCGGAGATGCGCAAGGGGCGCACGGCGCAATCCTCCAGCGCGGAAGATCAGTACGATGCGCTGAAGAAATACGCGCGCGACCTCACCGAGGATGCGCGCAAAGGCAAGCTCGACCCGGTAATCGGGCGCGACGAGGAAATTCGCCGCACCATCCAGGTGCTCTCACGCCGCACCAAGAACAACCCGGTGCTGATTGGCGAGCCGGGCGTTGGCAAGACGGCCATCGCCGAAGGCTTGGCGCTGCGCATCGTCAACGGCGACGTGCCGGAAAGCTTGAAGCACAAGAAGCTCCTGGCGCTCGATATGGGCGCGCTGATCGCTGGGGCGAAATTCCGCGGCGAGTTTGAAGAGCGCTTAAAGGCGGTGCTCAATGAAGTCACCGCGGCCGAAGGCGGGATTATCCTTTTTATCGATGAGATGCACACGCTGGTCGGCGCGGGCAAAGCGGATGGGGCGATGGACGCCTCGAACCTGTTGAAGCCTGCCCTGGCGCGCGGCGAGCTGCATTGCGTGGGCGCGACCACGCTCGATGAATATCGCAAGCATGTGGAGAAGGATGCGGCGCTGGCGCGGCGCTTCCAGCCCGTGTTCGTGGATGAGCCGAGCGTGGAGGATACAATCTCGATCCTGCGCGGCTTGAAGGATCGCTACGAGCAGCACCACGGCGTGCGCATCTCCGATGCGGCGATCGTGGCCGCGGCCCAGCTTTCACATCGCTACATCACCGACCGCTTCCTGCCGGATAAGGCCATCGACTTGATGGATGAGGCGGCGTCGCGTCTGCGGATGCAGGTGGATTCCAAGCCAGAGGAGCTGGATGAACTGGATCGCCGGGCGCTGCAGCTGAAGATCGAGCTGGAGGCGCTCAAGAAAGAAAAGGATGCAGGTTCGAAGGATCGCGTGGGCAAGCTGGAGGAGGAAGTCCGGCAGCTGGAAACGCGCTCCTCGGAGCTGACGGCGGCCTGGACGGCGGAAAAGCAAAAGCTGCAAGTGACCTCCAAGTCCAAGGAGGAGCTGGAGCGCGCGCAGAACGATTATGAAGACGCCGTACGCCGCGGCGATCTCGCGCGCGCGTCCGAACTGAAATACGGCCGCATCCCGCAACTGGAAAAGCAGATCGCTGACGCCGAGAGGGCGGGCGGCGAAGGCGGCGGGCTCGTGAAAGAAGTGGTGGACGCGGAAGCCATCGCCGGCGTTGTTTCGCGTTGGACCGGCGTGCCCGTCGAGAAAATGCTGGAGGGCGAGAAGGCCAAACTGCTGGGGATGGAGACTCAGCTGCGCGGGCGCGTGATCGGCCAGGAGCCGGCGCTGCGCGCGGTGGCGGATGCCGTGCGGCGCGCGCGCGCGGGCTTGCAGGATCCGAACCGGCCGATCGGGAGCTTCATGTTCCTGGGCCCGACTGGCGTTGGCAAAACCGAGCTCACCAAAGCGCTGGCGGAATTCCTGTTTGACGATGAGCATGCGCTGACGCGCGTGGATATGTCGGAATACATGGAGAAGCACTCTGTGGCGCGGCTGATCGGCGCGCCGCCGGGGTATGTGGGATACGAAGAAGGCGGGGCGCTGACGGAAGCCGTGCGCCGGCGGCCTTACCAGGTGATCCTGTTCGACGAGATCGAGAAGGCGCACCCGGATGTCTTCAACGTGTTGCTGCAAGTGCTGGATGATGGGCGCCTCACGGACGGCCAAGGCCGCACCGTGGATTTCAAGAACACCATTCTGATCATGACCTCCAACGCCGGTGCGCAATATCTGGCTGATCAGCCGGAAGGCGCCGATGTTGAGGATGTGCGCAAGCAGGTGATGGATGAAGTGCGCGGCCGCTTCCGGCCCGAGTTCCTGAACCGGATTGACGAGATCATCCTGTTCAAGCGGCTGGAGCGCGCGCAAATGGGCGCCATTGTCGAAATTCAGCTGAAGCGGCTGGAGCGTCTGCTGGCGGCGCGCAATATGACGATGGAGCTGGACGCGCGCGCCAAGGCCGAATTGGCCAAGCGCGGTTACGATCCCGCTTGGGGCGCGCGGCCGCTGAAGCGCGTAATTCAGAAGGACGTGCAGGATCCGCTGGCGCGGCTGATCCTCGAAGGCCGGGTGAAGGATGGCGACGCCGTGCGTGTTACGTTCGACGGCAACGACTTCCTGTTCAACGGCGCGAGCGACAAGCAGGCGGCGTAAACACGGCGTTTGAAAATAGAAACGGGCGGAGCATCGCTGCTCCGCCCGTTTGCACGTTTATCGAACCGATTACTGGCCCGGCGTGGTGGCCGGATTATCGTCCGTCGCGGCGGCGGTGGCGTTGGCGGCGTCGTTGACGGCGCCTTCGACCGCTTCGCCCGCATCATGCGCCGCTTCGCCGACGGCGGCGCCGGCGTCTTGCGCGGCGGTCGCGGCGTCATCGGCGGCTTGTTCGGTTTCCGCCTGGCTGCACGCTGCCAAGCCCATGGCCGCGGCGGCGGCGATCGCGATGAGAATTCTCATGTGTCGTCTCCTATCCGCCCCCACGGCGGCGGCGCGACCTTAGGGCGTTGTTCCGCGTGAGAGTAGAGGCAAAATCAATAAACTTACGAGATCGACACGTTTGGGGAACTTTCACGGCGCAGGCGCATTCGCACAGGTTATGCTTGAGCGCGTGATGAGAGAATGGCCGGGATATTGGCGGCGATGGGCGCGCGAAGACATCGGCCCCATTAGCGTTTTCCTCGCTGTTTCGGCGTTGGTCTGGGGCTTTGTGGAGCTGGCTGGGGAGGTTGGCGAAGGCGATGTGCGCCTGCTCGACGAGCGGATATTGCTGGCGCTGCGCACCGGTGATGTGGCCGATCCGATTGGCCCGCGTTGGGTTGAGTTGGCGATGGTGGATATTACCGCGTTAGGCGGGTTCGCTGTGCTGACGCTACTGACGCTGCTCGCGGCGGGCTATCTTTTGGTTTCGCGCAAATGGATTGAAGCGGCGATGCTGGTGATCGCCGTCGGCGGCGGCACGCTGATCAGCGAAGGATTGAAAATCGGCTTCGCGCGGCCGCGGCCGGATTTGGTGGCGCATGTCGTGGAAACCACAAGCATGAGCTTTCCAAGCGGCCACGCCATGCTTTCAGCGGTGACCTACCTGACGCTTGGCGCGCTGCTGGCGCAGGCGCAGAGCCGCCAGGCGCTGCGCATCTACATCGTTGGCGCGGCAATGCTGACTGCGCTGCTTGTGGGCGTGAGCCGGATTTATCTCGGCGTTCATTGGCCGACGGATGTGCTTGGCGGATGGTGCCTTGGCGCGGCGTGGGCGCTGATCTGCTGGGCGGCGGCGATGGCGCTGACGCGCCGGCGCGCGGACAAATAATGGCTTGGCCCGACCCGCGCGCCAACGCTTCGACTTTTTTAGGTCGCCGCGGGTGCGCGCGGAGACCCTACATTGTATCGTAGGGCCAGATTGTCCCGCGCCGCCGCACCGATGGAGCCAGCATGAGCACGCGACCTGGAGACGAGCAGCCCCCGCGAACGGAGCGTGACGGCGAAATTCTCACCATCACACCCAAGCCGCGCGATCTGGGTGGCGGATTTTCAGTGCGCCGCGCGCTGCCGGCGATCGAGCGGCGCATGGTGGGGCCGTTCATTTTCTGGGACGAGTTCGGCCCGGCGCATTTCGCCGCCGGCGAGGGGCTTGATGTGCGCCCGCATCCGCACATCAACCTCGCCACCGTAACATATCTGTTCGAGGGCGAGATTTTTCACCGCGACACGCTGGGCTCGGCGCAAGCGATTTCGCCCGGCGATGTGAACTGGATGAACGCGGGGCGCGGCATCGCCCATTCCGAACGCACGCGCGCGGAGCTGCGCAAGGGCGGCTCGCCGATCGCAGGCATCCAATCCTGGCTGGCGTTGCCGGAGGAGCATGAGGAAAGCGCGCCATTTTTCGTGCATCACGCGCAGGCGGATCTGCCGGTGATTGAGGAGGGCGGCAAGATTGTGCGCGTGATCGCTGGAAAGCTTTACGGCAAGCAATCGCCCGTGCGCGCCTATTCCACGATCCTCTACGCCGATGCGCAGTTGGCGCATGCGGGCGTTTCGATGCCGCTGGACGCAGAGCATGAAGAGCGCGGGCTTTATCTCGTGAAGGGCGAGATCGAAATCGCTGGGGACGTCTTCACGCCGGGGCGGCTGTTGGTGTTTCGCCCAGGCGATCACATCACGATCAAGGCGCGCACGCCGGCGCGCTTCATGCTCTTGGGCGGTGACAATCTGGGCCCGCGGCACCTGTGGTGGAATTTCGTTTCGTCACGCAAGGAGCGCATCGAGCAGGCGAAGGAAGACTGGAAAGCCGGCCGCTTCGGCACGGTGCCCGGCGATGAAAAGGAATTCATCCCGCTGCCGGACTAGGGGCGGCGATGGGCTTTCGCCGAAGGCATAGCCCCGCGCGGCGCTAGGCCACGCGGCGCAGCATATTCTTGTTGAGGATAGGCTGCTGGGCGTCGAGCAAATCTTTTTCGACGCGCGCGCGGGTTTGCGGATCTTTGATCACCAGCAGGTGGATTTCCTTGGCGCCGAGGTTCTCTGCCGCGGCCCACATATCGTGCCGCGCCAGCGCTTGGGAGAAATCGTCGGTCTTGGCGACGAAGAGCGAGATCGGGCCGCCCCAATCGAAGGAATGATCATGCGGCTTCACGAACATATAAAGCCCGCCCACGGGCTCCCACGCACGCTGTGCGCGCGCGATTTCAAACTCGTACCAGCGGCCGCTGGCGCCCTGCCAGGAAAAAGTGTTCACGCCCGCCCTCCGTGCTGCAGTGCGGGGGAGTCTAAAGTGAGTCGGGCGCGGGTGAAGCGCCGGCTACGGCGCTGGGTCGATGCTGAGCGCGCCTGTTTCGGCGGCGTCGAAGAAGGCGGGCCAGAACTGCGCCAGTGCGGCGGTTTGGCGGGCGGCGTGATCTGGACGGTCGAGCGGCACAATGCGCATCTCGACATTGGTGAGATCGGGCGGGCCGGCGGCGGTGCGCGCCCGCCAGGCGGCGTAATCGGCGCCCTGGGCGTAAAGCATGAAGCCGCCGGGCGTGTGCTCAAGAAGATCAGAGACGAGCACCAGCCGCCGATGGGGGATTTCGGCGCCGAAATCAGGATCCGCGGCGACCGCACGCAAGCCGGCGACTAGCGGCGAAGCCTGCGCGCCGCCGCCGGATTGGGCGCTGCGCAAGGCCCGATCCAAAGCGGTGGCGAAGGCGGCGTCCCAGCGTTGTTGCGCCAGCCGCGCGTTTTCGAACAGCGGATTGGTTTGCTCGGGCGGGCGCGGCAGGCAGCGCGAGAACAAAATCGAAGGCTCCTGCGGGCGGCGTGCATTGAGGCGCATGAGCGTGAGCCGATCATATTGGCTGAGGCGGGCGCGCTCCTGCGCCATCACGGCGCGCAGCTTGCGACGATGACGCGGTTCAAGCCGATCCGTGGAATCGACGAGGATGATCGTGTGTGCGCCGAGGGGCGCGTCCGTGCGGCAGAGCGTTTCGTCGGTGGGCGGCGGGCGCAGCAGGATGGCGGCTATGCTGAGGCCGCCCAGCACCAGCAGCGCGGCGGCGATCAGCACGATGCCAAGGGCGCTCCGCGTGCGGCTGGAGCGCCGCCGGCTCACAGCGCCGCGCCCGCATCGAGGCGCTTGGTGGTGTCCTCGAGTTCGATCTGCAATGCTTCAAGCGCTTCGGCGCTTCGCATTTGCGCTTGAGTCAGGCGCGCGCGCGCTTCATCC
>JAEUMU010000237.1 GCA_016791325.1 Hyphomonadaceae bacterium | reverse complement strand
TGACCAAGGGCGGCGGCATGGGGCTCACTGAAATCAAGCACCGCTGGGCCGAAATCGCCGGCGAAAGCTTCGCCCGCGCCTATCCGGAACGCTTTGTCGCCGGCGTGTTGACGTTGCGCGCCCCAGGCGCGCTCGCCCCGTTCCTGCAGCAGCAGGCCCCGCTCTTGATCGAGCGGCTTAAGGTGGTGGGCGTGAAGGTGAAGAGCGTGCGGATCGAGCAGCGCGCCGCGGCGCGGCCTTCCGCCAATGTCAGCTCGCTCAAGCGGCCGTTGGGGGCCCAGGAAGAGGCCGCACTGGCGCAAGCCCTTGACCATGTCGGCGACCCCGGCCTGAAATCGGCCCTTCTGCGGCTCGGCCGCGCGATGAAGCAGGGCTGACGGTTTCCTCCGCGCCGAAAAGCAATTATGCCTCCCGGCCAATCTTGGAGGTGGGTCTATGATCGCCATTGGGCGCCGGAATTTGCTGCTGGGCGCGACTGCGCTCGCTCTCGTCGCGGCCTGCAACAGCGCGGGCGGCGCGGCCATTAGCGCCGACGATGTGGTGCTGGGCGCGGAAAACGCGCCCATCACGTTGATCGAATATGCATCGACCACATGCCCGCACTGCGCGGCCTTCCATGCCGAAGTATGGGATCGGCTGAAGGAAAACTACATCGATACCGGGCGCGTGCGCATGGTGTTCCGCGAATTCCCAACGCCGCCGCCGGCGGTGGCCGTCGCGGGCTTCCAGCTCGCGCGCTGCGGCGGGGCTTCGCCTGAGCAGTATTTCGTCCGCATTGGCGAGCTGTTCCGTCAGCAGCAATCCATGTTCGCCACTGGCTCCATGGAAGGCATTCGCCGCCGGCTGATCGAAATCGGCGCCGCCGCGGGCCTCTCCGAAGAGCAGGTCAACGAATGCATCACCGATACGTCCGCCGGCGATCGCATCCGCCGCATCAGTGACGATAGCCGCCAGTTCAATATCCAGGGCACGCCGACGCTCATACTGAACGGCCGCAAGCTCGAGCCGACCCCCGCCAGTTACGACGATCTGGCGCGCGCGATCGACGCTGAGCTTGCGAGGTAACCGCCAGGCCCGCCCTTGCAAATCACCGAGCTGCGTCTCACTGGGTTCAAGAGCTTCGTCGATACAGCGCGTGCGCCGATCGAACCGGGGCTAACAGGCGTTGTCGGTCCCAACGGGTGCGGCAAGTCGAACCTGCTTGAAGCTGTGCGCTGGGTGATGGGTGCGGCCAGCGCCAAGTCCATGCGCGCGACGGACATGGACGATGTGATTTTCTCCGGCAGCGCAGGGCGCCCTGCGCGTGAGCACGCGGAGGTTACGCTCGTGCTGGCGGATGCGGCCGGGCGCGCGCCGGCGCCGTTCAACGCCGAAGCCGTGCTGGAAATCACGCGCCGCATCCGCCGCGGCCTCGGCTCAACCTATCGCATCAACGGCAAGGAGGTGCGCGCCAAGGACGTGCAGCTCCTGTTCGCCGACGCCGCCACCGGCGCCAATTCGCCCGCGCTCGTGCGTCAGGGCCAGATCAGCGAACTGATTTCAGCCAAGCCGCAGAACCGGCGCCGAATCCTGGAAGACGCCGCCGGCATCGCTGGCCTGCACGCGCGCCGCCATGAGGCCGATCTCAAACTCAAGGCCGCCGAAACCAATCTCACCCGCCTCGATGAAATCCTGGCCGAGATCGACGCCCAAGCGCAAAGCCTAAAGAAGCAGGCCCGCCAGGCCGAACGCTATCGCACCCTGGCGCAGACGCTGCGCGAAACCGAAGCCCTGCTGTTGCATCGCCGCTGGCGCGAAGCGCGCGAGCGCGAAGCCGAAGCGCAGGCGCATCTGCGCGAAGGCGAACGCGCCGTGGCCGCCGCCGCCGCAGAGGCCAGCGCCGCCGAACGCACCGCCGAGGCTGCGCGCGAAGCGCTGACGCCGCTGCGCGAGGAAGAAGCCATCGCCGCCGCCGTGCTGCGCCGCTTTGAAGGCGTGCGCGTGGGCCTGGAGCGCGATCTTGCCGATGCCGAAGCCGCCATCGCGCGGTGCGAGGCCGAAGCCCGCCGCGCCTCGGAGGAGGGCGAACGCCTCGTCACGCTCAAGCGCGACGCCGAAGAGGCGCTCGCCCGTCTGCTCGGCGAAGCCGAAGCGCTCGCGCCCGGTGACGGGCCGGCCGCTGAGGCCGCGCTCACGCGCGCGCAGGCGAACGAAACCGAAGCTGCAGCCGCGCGCAGCGAAGCCGAAGCGCGTTACGAAGCGCTCGCCGCCGCCGCCGCCGTCCAGCGCGGGCGCGCCCAGGCGCTCGCCGCCGCCGCCGCGCAGGCGCGCGCGCGCCATGAACGCGCGGCGCAGCGCAAAGCCCAGATCGAAGCGCAATTGGCTGACGCCGCGCCTGTCGATGACGGTGCGCATCAGGCCGCCCGCAAGCGCGCCGAAGCCGCCAGCGCCGCCGCCAGCGCCGCGCGCGCGGCGCTGGCCAAGGCGGAAGATGCGCTGCGCGCGGCCGAAGCCGCCGATGAAAGCGCCTGGGGGCCGCACCGCGCCGCAGACGCCGCCGCCAACACTCTCGACGCTGAGGTGCGCGCGCTGGAAAAACTGGCGCCGCCAGATAACACCAAATTTCCGCCGGTTGTTTCCGCGATTGAGGTGGATGCCGGCTACGAACGTGCGCTCGCGGCCGCGTTGGGCGATGATCTCGACGCCTCGCTCAACAGTGCGGCGCCCGCGCATTGGGCCGGCGCCGAAGCGTCCGCGCCGCAGTTGCCCCCGCAAGCCGATCCGCTCGCGCGGTTTATGCGCGCGCCCAAGGCCTTGGCCGCACGGCTGGCGCTGATCGGCGTGGTTGAAGCGAAAGACGGGCCTCGCTTGGCGCGCCAGCTTACGCCCGGCGCACGTTTGGTTTCCAAGGAAGGCGATCTGTGGCGCTGGGACGGGTTCGTGCGCAGCGCGCAGGCGCCGCTCGCCGCGGCTGTTCGGCTTGAGCATAAAAACCGCCTCGCCGCCGCGCGCGCCGAATTGGTTGAAGCACAGGCCAAGTTCGCAGTGGCGAAAGCCGCGGCCGAAGCGGCCAAGGCGCAACGCCTGCAGCGCGAGGCGGAGATGCGCGCGCTGCGCACTGAAGCTCCGAAACTCGCAGCCGCCGAAGCGCAGGCCGCGCGCGAGGTCGAACGCCTGGAGGTCGAAGCCGTCCGCCGCAGCGAACGCCGCGCCGATCTCGAAGCGCAACGCGAGGCCGCCGTCGCGGAGCTGGCCGAAGCCGCCGCCGCGCTTGCCAGCGCGGAAAGCGTCGGCCCCGATGGCGAAGCGGTGGACGAAGCAGCCCTTGCCGCTGCGCGCGATAGCGTGAACGCAGCGCGCGCCGCCGCCGCTGAAGCCGCCGCCACCGCGCAGGGCCTCTTGCGTGAGCGCAGCCAGCGCGCGGCGCGCCGCAGCGCCATAGAGGCTGAAAGCGCCCAATGGCGCGCGCGCGCGGAAAGCGCCACCGCACGCTTGGCCGCCATCGCCGCGGAGTTGGAAGACATCGCCGCCCGGCGCGATGCCGCCAAGTCCGCCCCAGTGGAAGCGCGGGCCAAGTTGCAGGCGCTGATGGAGGAGGCGGCCGAGGCTGAGCACCGCCGCGTGCGCGCGGCCGATCAGGTCGCCGCCGCCGAAGCCGCCGCGCGCGCCGCCGCCGAAGTCGCCCGCGCCGCCGATCAGGCTCACGCGGCCGCCCGCGAACGGCGCGCCGGCGCCGAAGCGCACGCAAGCGCCGCCAGCACACGCGTCACCGACATCGTCGCGCACGCGCAGGAGCAATTGGGCGCGGCGCCTGAAGATCTGGCCGGCCTTGCCGGCGCGCTGATGAACGGCGCGCTCGCCGAAGCGCCGATCCATGAGGTGGAGCGCCGGATGGAGCGCCTCAAGGCCGAGCGCGACGCCGCCGGCCCCGTCAACCTGCGCGCCGCCGAAGAATTTGAAGAAGCCCAAGAGCGCGTGGCGACGCTGACGAAAGAGAAGGAAGATGTCGCCGCGGCAATCGCCAAACTGCGCCGCGCCATCACCACGCTGAACAATGAAGGCCGCACCCGCCTGATACGCGCGTTTGAGCAGGTGGACGCCCATTTCGCGCAATTGTTCGCCGCGTTGTTTGAAGGCGGCCAGGCCGCGCTCAAGCTCACCGAGAGCGAAGATCCGCTGGAAGCTGGTCTCGAAATTTTCGCCCAGCCGCCCGGCAAGCGCCTCACCCATCTCTCGCTGCTCTCCGGCGGCGAACAGGCGCTCACCGCCACCGCGCTCATCTTCGCGGTGTTCCTCAGCAATCCGGCGCCGCTCTGCGTGCTGGACGAAGTGGATGCGCCGCTGGATGACGCCAATGTCGATCGTTTTTGCCGCCTGCTGGAAGAAATGAAGCGCCTCACCAGCACGCGTTTCATCGTCATCACCCACAACCCGGTGACGATGTCGCGCATGGACCGCCTCTATGGCGTGACCATGCCGGAGCAGGGCCTCAGCCAACTCGTAAGCGTCGATCTCACGCGCGCCCAAGCGATGGCGGCGGAATAGCGTTCAGATCGAAAGCCCGACGTCGCCTTCGATGATCTCGCGGCGCATTTGCGGCCGCTCACCCGCCGCCCAGCGCGACACCCGATGCACCACGCGGTAGCGCAGTCGCCCGCCATCGTCAGTTTCGCTGCGCTCTAGCGGCGGCGGAATGCAGACAAACTCGGTTTCCAGCTCATCCGGCGATGCGCGCACGGTGGAATAGCCATAGCCGCCGAAATCGAGGAATTCGAGGTGCGGTGCGTTATCGGGATTGCTCGCGGCGCGCGCTTGGGCGGGATCATCGGTGTCGCGCAATGTCAGTGCTGCGCGTACGCCGTGCAGCAGCATGGTGTTGAGCGCACACTGCGTCGTGCCGTCGGGGCGCACATGCAGGTAGAACGGCCGCAACGGATTAT
>JAEUMU010000230.1 GCA_016791325.1 Hyphomonadaceae bacterium | reverse complement strand
CGCTTCGGCGCTGCTGGGGCGCGGGGTTCAATTTTGATCCTATGCTTTCGCAGTGCAATGCGAAATCCTACCCGGAGATAGGCCCGCGCGCGCGCGCGCGCGGGCTACGCCCGCAAGCTGGGATAGCGCTGGAGAACCAGGTGACAGAGCGCAGGCCAATGCAGCTGGACGCACTCTTTCGGGTCACCTCGCCAGCGGAAGCCCCAGGCTTGGCGGCCCGCTACGAGGATTACGGCATTTCCGGCCTCTGGACCGCCGAAAAGGATCACGATCCGCACTTGTTGCTCGCGCTCGCCGCAACCGGCGCCAAGCGCGCGACGCTTGGGACTGCCATCGCGCTTGCATTCAACCGCAGCCCGATGTCGCTCGCGTACACGGCCTGGGATCTGCAAACCCAGTCCGAGGGGCGCTACGTACTCGGCCTTGGCACGCAGGTGCGCGCGCATATTGAGCGGCGTTTCTCCGCGCAATGGGAGCGTCCGGCGGAACGGCTGCGCGAAGTAATTCTTTCACTGCGCGCAATCTGGTCGAGCTGGGCGAACAGGACGCCGCTCAATTTTGAAGGCGAGTTCTACAAGTTCAATCTGATGACGCCTGAGTTCGTTCCGCCGCCGCTGCCACAGGGGCCGCCGCCGATTTATGTCGGCGCAGTAAACCCAAGGGTCACGAAGCTAGCCGGCGAGCTCTGCGATGGGTTTCATGTCCATCCGTTTCACTCGGCGGCGTTCCTGAAACAAACCGTGATCCCCAACCTTGAAGCCGGCGCGCACGCGGCTGGGCGCACGCTGGAGAATTTCACGCTTTGCTCTTCCGCGTTCTGTATCGTTGGCGATAGCAGCGAGGAGTTGGCGGAGGTGCGCGAAAGCGTACGCAGGCAGCTCGCCTTCTACGCCTCCACCAAAGCGTACCGCGCAGTGCTCGAGGCGCACGGCTGGGAAGATGTGGGAGATCGCCTCGCGCTCATGGCGCGTGAAAAGAAGTGGCGCGAAATGCCTGGGCTGATCACCGACGCGATGGTGGACGAGTTTGCGGTGAGCGGTACGACATCGGAGATCGCGGGGCTCCTCAAGCAGAAGTATGACGGCCTGCTGCAGCGCGTCGCCATCAATTACGGCCCCGATGCAGGGATCGCGCGGCACGACGAAAGGCTGCGCGCGATCGCCGCCGCTTTCCGCTGCTGAAGCCGGCCGGCCTGCTTGCGCCCAGGCGCAACGGCCCTACCCTGAGATAGGCGGGCTTTTGGCGCCGCCCGATATGCTAGCTCTGAAGGAGAGAGCACATGAGCGGCTTAAGCGGCGCCACAGCGATCGTCGGCGTCGCCGAGACACGTCTTGGCAAGGTGCCGGAACTCGGCTGCATGCAGATGTGTGTCCAGGCGGCGCACGAAGCCGCTGCGGAAGCCGGCATCAAAATGTCGGACATCGACGCCGTGCTGACCGTCGATTCTATGGCGGAGCCATTCCGCATGCACAGCGTGGTGCTTTCGGAGTATCTGGGCATCCGGCCGCGCTACAGCATGACCAACTCGCTGGGCGGCGCCACACATTGCGCCATGGTTTCGCACGCCGCCGCAGCACTGCACGCGGGCCTGTGCGATACGGTCCTGATTGCGACCTCCGATAAGCTCGTCACCGGCCTAACAAAAGATCAAGCCATCGCCGCCTTGGCGGAGAACGCCGGCCACGCCCAATATGAGCGCCCCTACGGCCCGATGATCCCGGCCATGTATGCGCTAGCGGCTAATCGCTACATGCACCAATACGGGGTCACGCCCGAGCAGATGGCTGAGGTCGCGGTCGTGCATCGCCGCCACGCCGGGATGCACCCGAATGCGCAGGAAAAAACGCCCATCACGCGCGAGGATGTGCTGGCGTCCAAGCCGGTGGCGATGCCGTTGCGCGTGCTGGATTGTTCGCTGGTTTCAGACGGCGGCGGCGCCATCATTATGACGCGCGCCGATCGCGCGCGCGACCTGAAGCAGACGCCCGTTTTCCTGCTCGGTGTCGGCGAACGGCACCTGAACGAGTTCGTGCATCAGGCCCCGGACCTCACCACGTGCGGCGCCAAGGACAGCGGCGAACAGGCGTTCCGTATGGCGGGGCTCGCGCCCAAGGACATGGACGTGGCGATGCTCTACGATTGCTTCACGATCACGGTCCTGCTCTTGCTGGAAGATCTTGGCTTTTGCCCGCGTGGGGAGGCTGGCGCTTTCGTGGAAAGCGGCGCCATCGCATTGGGGGGCGCGCTGCCGGTGAACACGCACGGCGGCTTGCTCTCGCACGGGCATCCGGGCCGTCCTGGCGGCGTATTCCACATTATCGAGGCCGTGCGCCAGCTTCGCGGCCAATGCGACGCGCGCCAGGTGCAGGACGCCGCCCGCGCGTTCGTGCATGGCAATGGCGGCATCCTCTCGACGCATTGCAGCCTGATTTTGGGGCGGGACTGATGGCTGAGACTCTTTCACTCCCAGCGCCAACACCAACCGGCGATTCCAAGGAGTATTGGAGCGCCGCGAACGATGGCCGCCTCATCCTTCGGGCGTGCCGCACCTGCGGCAAGCCGATGTTCTATCCGCGTGGGCACTGCCCGGCGTGCGGCAGTGGCGATTTGGAATGGCGCGAAGCTAGCGGCGAAGGCGTCGTTCACGCATGCACCATCGTACATCGCGCGCCTGATCAGGCGTTCCGCGCGCGGGCGCCTTATGTCATCGCGCTGGTGGACTTGAAGGAAGGGCCGCGCATGATGGCCAACATCACCGACTGCCCGCCGGAAGAGGTGCGCATCGGCATGCCGGTAACCGTCTGGTTCGAGGCGCGCAGCGAGACGATCGCCATACCTCAGTTTCGCCCCGCTCAAGGAGAAAAGAAATGACGGCGCAGGGGATGTATCTCGAGGACTTTAGCGAGGGGCAGGAATTCGTCACCTCCGCGCGAACAGTGACCGAAGCGGACATTGTGATTTTCACTGGCCTATCCGGAGATTTCAACCCGCTGCACATTGACGAAGAGTACGGCAAGAAAACTCAGCACGGAACGCGCATCGCGCAGGGCCTGCTGGGCGCCTCGATCGCAAGCGGGCTTGTGAGCCAGATGGGCCATCTGCGCGGCACTGCGCTCGGCTTCCTCGGCATGACGTGGCGCTACACCGGCGTGATCCGCGCTGGCGACACCATTCGCGTGCGGCTGCTTGTGAAAGAAGCCCGCGCCAGCAAATCCAAGCCCGATCGCGGCATCCTGGTGCGCCAGTTGGATGTGTTGAACCAGAAGGACGAGGTGGTACAGACCGGCGATTGGTCGGTGCTCATGTTGACGCGCCCGCAGGCGCGCTGACGCCGGGCATGGCGTTCAACTCTGTTCTCATCGCCAATCGCGGCGAAATCGCCGTTCGCGTCATTCGTGCGTGCAAAGAGCTGCGCCTGCGCACGATTGCGGTGTTCAGCGAAGCTGATCGCGATGCGATGCACGTGCGCCTCGCGGATGAGGCGCGCTTCATTGGGCCGGCCGGCGTAAGCCAATCCTACCTCAACGGCGCCGCCATCCTTGCGGCGGCGGCGCAGAGCGGCGCGGAAGCTGTTCACCCTGGCTACGGTATGCTGAGCGAGGATGCCGCGTTTGCGCGCGACGTCATGGCGGCTGGGCTTACTTATATCGGCCCCCCGGCAGAGGCGATCGCAACCATGGGCGATAAGCTAGCCGCGCGCGCGCGGGCGATGGCGTGCGGCCTTCCTGTGCTGCCGGGTGCGCGCGAGGTGAACGCCTCAGTCGCTGAGGCCCAAAACCACGCTGCAGAGATCAGCTTTCCAATCGCGGTGAAGGCGTGCTTCGGCGGCGGCGGGCGCGGCATGCGCGTAGCGCGCGATGCAGGCGAGCTTGAGCAGGCGTTGGCAGCGGCCTCGCGCGAAGCCGCCGCCGCCTTTGGCCGTGGAGAGGTTTATCTAGAGCACTATCTGGAACGCCCGCGTCACGTCGAGGTGCAGATCATCGCTGATGCGTACGGAGAGATCGTGCACTTGGGCGATCGCGATTGCTCGGTGCAGCGCCGGCATCAAAAGCTGATCGAAGAAGCGCCTGCACCGGAGCTGCCAGACACTCTCCGAAGTGAAATGCGGGCAGCGGCGATCACGCTTTCGCGGTCAGTGGGTTACCAAAGCGCCGGCACGGTTGAATTCCTGGTCAATAGCGCGCGTGACGCATTCTATTTTTTGGAAATGAACACGCGCCTGCAGGTCGAACACGGCGTCACAGAACTGGTGACAGGCCGCGATCTTGTGCATCTGCAATTGCACATCGCCGCGGGCCGGAAGCTGGGTTTCACGCAAAAGCAGGTGCGCATCGCCGGCCACGCCATCCAGGCACGCATTGCGGCGGAAGATCCCTGGGCCGGCTTCGCTCCGCGGCCTGGGAGGCTGGGCGCGCTGCGCCTTCCCGGCGGCCCAGGCATTCGCTGTGACTTCGGCGTCGAGGCGGGCGGCAGCGTTCCTGCCGAGTACGACTCGATGTTCGGAAAAGTGCTGGCTTGGGCGGATACACGTGATGCGGCGTGCATGCGGCTTCAGCAAGCGCTTCGGGACTTCAGCGCCGAAGGCGTCGCCACCACGGCGCCCTATCTCGCAGACATACTAAGCCAGCCCGCCTTCCACGCGGTGACGCACCACACAGCTTCGTTGGAGCAGGATTGGGCGCCGGCAGAGCAGGCCCGGGCCAATTCCAGCGTCAGCGCCAGCACGCCGACGCGGGATGGCGCTGCGATGCGGCGTGTCTCTATCGCGACGGACCGCGGCGTGCTGGACATTGCCATCGCGATCCGCGTCACCGCGGCAGGCGTGGGCGCCGCCAGCACGCCAAGCGCTGCGCGCTCCGCGCGTGCAGACGGGCCGGTGAGCGAAAGCGCCGATCCGGTCGCGCCGATGGATGGCTCGGTCGTCGCGGTCGCCGTCGCTGCTGGCGATCTGGTGACGGCTGGTGATCTTATCGCCACGCTCGAAGCGATGAAGATGGAGATGCCGATCTACGCGCCCCGCGCGGGCCGAGTACAGCAAGTGCTTATCATGGCGGGCACTACTGTCACCGCTGGAGAGCGCCTTTGCGTGCTCAGCCCAGCGACTTGAGTTGTTCGCGCAGCTTGAACTTCTGAATCTTGGTCGCTGACATCGGCCACTCGGTGACGAAAATCACCTGCCTCGGAATTTTAAAGCGCGAAAGCTTTCCTTCGAAGAAATCGATTAGCTCTTGCTCGTCCGCTTGCTTGCCCTCCAGCAATTCAACAAACGCGACGGGCACCTCGCCGTATCTCTCATCGGCCTTGCCGACCACTTGAGACATCTTAACCGCAGGGTGAGTGCTGAGAAACGCCTCAACCTCGGCCGCAGCGACGTTCTCACCGCCAACTTTGAGCATATCTTTGATGCGGCCGACGAAATGAGTGGCGCCCTGCGCATCGATCTTGCCGTGATCGCCAGTCGCGACCCAGCCGCCGTCAAGAATTGTACGCTTCGTCGCTTCCTCGTCCTTGTAATAGGAATGAAAGGCGCCAGGGCCGCGAAACTGGATTTCGCCCAGCGCCTCAGGCCCGAGCACAGTCCCACTCTCGGGATCGACAATACGAACCTCTGCGCCCGGAAGAGGCGTGCCTTGCGTTTCGAGGCGATGCTCAAGCGGCCTTTCAGGACGCGTCAGCGTGACGATGCCCGATGCTTCCGTCATGCCGAACACCTGCATCACGGCGATATGTTCCGGCATCAACTCACGAATGACGTATTGCGTCTTGGTTGGCGCAACGCACAACATGGTGCGTGCGGACGCGATATCGTCTCTCTTGAAATCGGCGTGCCGCAAAAGCGCCAGCGCAATGTTGAAAAACGCCGGATAAAGATGATCAGGCCTATAGCGTCTGATTTGCGCGAGCGCGGTTGCCGGATCGAAGTGGATCGCGGTGAAGAACGCTGCGCCCTTCGAGAGCGCGGCCGTCATTGGCCCGACGCCGCCCACGTGAAAGAACGGCAGCGGCGCCCATATCGTTTCGCCGGCCCGCACGCCGGCTGCATCAGCATAGCCCGCCCAGCTCGCCAGCATGCCGCGATGTGTCAACTGGCAGCCCTTGGGAGCGGCCGTTGTGCCCGATGTGTAGAGCATGAGGGCGATATCGTCGGCGTTGGTGCGGGCGTCGGCTCCCGCGAACACCCCGTCATCAATCCCCGTCCCCGCTTCGATCAACTGCCCCATCGAAATCGCAGGCGTGCGAGCGCCCTCGCCACACAGGATCACATGCCGCAGTTCCGGCGCACCGCTCAACGAAAGCGGCTTGCCTGATGGCGCCTCCGCGAGCTCCGGCAGTGTCTGCCAAAGCAGATCGGCGAAGTTCACGTGATCGTCGATCAGTGTGGTGGTGAAGAACACTTTCGCACCCGAATGGCGGAAAACGTGCGCCAGCTCGTGCGTCTTGAAACGCGCGTTGACCAGAACGCTGATCGCGCCAAGCATCTGAGTGGCGAAAAGCGCGAACACGAAGTCGGCGCAGTTCGGCATCTGGATTGCGACACGATCGCCCTTTCCCACGCCCAGCGCGGCGAGGCCCTTGGCGACCGCGCTGGCGCGCCGGTGGATCTCTGCGTAGGAGAACTCTCCCTCCGATTCGAACGCAACAAACAGCGCCTCTCCCCGCGCGGCCGCGTTCGCGGCCAGCAACATCCCGTAGGGCGCAGCTTTGTCTTCGCTTTGAGCCATCGCGCTTGCTCGCATCACGCCACCTTCACCACATTGTTCGCGAGCCGGCGCTCCAGCCCCATCCGATCGCGCACGATCCGCCCTGACGAGACCGCCCCGTTGCGCACGCTGAGAATGCCGGTGCTGTGCAGGAAGACGCCGGCGCCGGAGTTCTCCGTGAAGCCGGGCCGCAGCGCGCCGAACTGTCTCACATGGAACGCTACGTTTGGCCCTGCTGAGAACAGATCGAGTATCTCCGCCTTCTGCGCGTCGATCACATCTTGAGGCCCTACCCCGAGCCATTCGTCGTCAAACGAAACACCCGGCGAGCGCGGCATGCCCTCCATGATCCAAGCGCGCACCACGCGCTCAGACTCAGCATTCGCAGGCGCGGCGGCCGTATCCCAGGGGGCGACCGCTGGCGCATCGACCCGATCCGGCACACCCGTCCTGTACTGGCGCCGCCGCGCGTAATAATCCTGTTCAACTCGGCAATGCGTCAGCCTGCTGTCACGCCAAGCGTAAAGCGCAATGCCAGCCCAAACCGACTGTTTGCCGCCCTGGCGCTGTGAGGCGCCGTGTTCGGAAAAGCGCATCGCCAATCGCTCACCGTTGGTGATGATTTCATGGACGGTTAGTTGCAGGCCTTGAATGTCGCCCATCTGGATTCGCGTGGCGTTGACGTATTGGGTGTCGCGCCCCTGAAGCATGTGCTCGCCCATGCTGAGCTTGTAGTCATCCACCATGATCTCAGGCAGCAGCGAGAAATCGTGGCAATTGACGTAGTGAATGCAATAGCGGCGCATGAGGGCGACGAACGGTTTCACAACTACTCCATGCCTGAGCGGAAAGACGCCTTGCGGCGCTGCAGGAAGGCGGCCATTCCCTCTGCAGCTTCGCCTGAGCCCTGCAGGACGGTGAGACGTTCGGTCGAGTGCTCAAAGCCGGAGGGATCAATGCCACGATTGATCAGCTCTTTGCCGTAACGTTGCGCCAGCGCGCCGCCGGCCGCCACGCGCTGGGCTATCTCGTGCGCACGCGCCATGAGGCCATCGGGCGGCGTGACAATCTGAACGAGGCCGATTTCCAGCGCCTTCGCTGCATCGACACGCTCCCCGGCGAACACCATAAGCTTGGTCCACTGCCGGCCGATCACCTCCGGACCGCGCAGCACGCCAAAGCCCGGCGTCAGCCCGAGCGCGGCTTCGGGCATGGCGAATACGGCGTTTTCGGCCGCTAGCACGATGTCGCACGCAAGCGTCAACTCACATCCCCCGCCCAACGCCAGACCATTCACGGCGGCGATAACGACAAGAGGGGTCTGCTCGATGGCGGAGAATGTCGCCATCGTGTCGGCCTGAAAAGCACGGCGCTCAGCCTCGTCTTTCAGGGCCTGAAAGCTGGCGATATCGCCGCCGGCGCAGAACGCGGCGTCGCCCGCGCCGGTGATGATCACCGCGCGGGTTCGCCCATCGCGCTGCAACTGATGCAAAGTATCGCGCATGTCCTGCCAGAACTCGCGCGTGAGCGCGTTGC
>JAEUMU010000113.1 GCA_016791325.1 Hyphomonadaceae bacterium | reverse complement strand
CCCCGCGCCAACGGCCGCTCATGCAAAATCGCCAGCAGGATAGCCCCCGATCCGACACCAAGATCGAGCACCTTGGAGGGCCGCTCGCCAGTCAGCATCTCCAGCGCGGTATCAACCACCAACTCGGTGTCCGGCCGCGGTGTGAGCACATCGGCGGTCACGCTCAATTCAAACGTCCAGAATCCCTTACGGCCGATAATCTGGCTCACCGGCTCGCGCGCCTCGCGTCGCTGCGCCAGGCGCTCAACGGCGGCGGCTTGTTCGGCGCTGATCGCACGGCGCGGATCGGTGATGATATCGAGCCGCGAAACGCCCGCCCCAGCTTCCAGCAGTAGGCGCGCATCAATCACCGGCGTCTCAATGCCTGCCGCTTCGAACCGCCGCCGCAGCGCGGTCCAGACTTCAACCAGCGTTGTCACGCCTCATCCTCGAGCGCGGCTAGCTTGCGCGCGCGGTCTTCCGCCGCCAGCGCATCGAGAATGGGCTCCAATCCGCCGCCATCGATGACCTCCGGCAAATTGTAAACGGTCAGATTGATGCGATGGTCCGTCACCCGGCCTTGGGGAAAATTATAGGTGCGGATGCGTTCGCTGCGATCGCCAGAGCCGACTTGACCTTTGCGCTCGGCCGCGCGCGCGGCGTCGCGCTTTTCCCGCTCCAGATCGTAGAGCCGCGTTTTCAGCACCTTCATCGCCTGCGCGCGGTTCTGATGCTGAGATTTCAGCTGGCTGATGACGACGATGCCCGTTGGCAAATGGGTGATACGCACGGCGGAATCGGTTTTGTTCACGTGCTGGCCGCCGGCGCCGGAAGCGCGCATCGTGTCAATGCGTATGTCCTTATCGTCGATGACGATGTCGACGTCGCCTTCTGGCTGCGGCAGCACCGCCACCGTGGCCGCCGATGTGTGAATGCGCCCGCCGGCCTCGGTTTCCGGCACGCGCTGCACGCGATGCACGCCGCTTTCAAACCGCAGCCGCCCATACACGCCCTTGCCGGTGACGCTCATCACCGCTTCTTTCACGCCGCCGAGGCCAGTCTCGGAAATATCCTCCAGCTCAGTGCGCCAGCCTTTGATGGCGGCGTAGCGCTGATACATGCGCAGCAGATCGCCCGCGAACAGCGCCGCCTCGTCGCCGCCGGTGCCCGCGCGCACCTCCAGAATCGCCGATGCGCTCTCGTCGCGATCCTTTGGCGCAAGCAGCGTCAGCGCTGTTTGTTCAAGCTCTGGCAGTTTCTCACGCGCGGCGTCCAGTTCCTCTCGCGCGAGCGCGGCCATCTCCGCGTCACCGTCTTTGGCCATGGCTTCCAGCGAAGCGATTTCAGCGCGCTGCACATTCAGCGCGCCGATGGCGTCCGCCAGGGGCTTCAGCTCAGCGTGTTCTTGGCTAAGGCGCGCGATCTCTGCGCCGTCCGTTGCGGAGGCCAAGCGCGCTTCTACACGCTCAAACCGGTCGACCGCCTGGACCAGACGGCGCTCAAGCCTTTGCAGCTCGCTCATCGCTACATCGTGCTGGAGAATATCTCCGGCGCCACTTCGGAGATTTGCGGTTCTTCGAAAGCTATGCGCGCGGCGTCGAAGCGCGAATAGGGCACGATCACTTCCACCGCGCGCCCGTTGGCGCCTTCAAGATGAAAGCACAGCGCCGCATCACCCGGCCCTGTCGCGGCGCGTCCGTCAAACACAAGCCCCGCGGCGATCAAGCCATTCTCCTGATCGTCCAGGCGGAACCCGGCGATCAGTCCGGAAATATGATCAGCCGGCGCCGAGCGATCGATCGGCAGATCGACATTGGTGTGAATCTGTTCGCCGGTCTTGCGGATGCCGGCGCCGAATGGCGCGAATGACCCGCCTTCCAGCAGCGCGCGGTGAGCGGCGTCGAACAGGTATTGATAGGTGTCCTGCAAGTGTTCCTGCAGCATGCTCAACCTTTCGCGCCCGCGGCGCTGCGCAACGTCTCTGCGCGCTGCTCGACCAATTCAACGATATGGTCGATCATCTCGCCGTTGTCGACCTTATGGTCCGCTTTGCCAGCGACATAGACCATTCCCGCGCCTTTGCCGCCGCCGGTGAAGCCGAGATCCGTCATCAACGCCTCGCCCGGCCCGTTCACGACACAGCCAATAATCGAAAGCGTGATGGGTTCGGCCACATGCGCCAGGCGCGCCTCCAGCGTCTCCACCGTGCGGATCACGTCGAAACCCTGCCGCGCACACGATGGGCAGGCAATGATCGTCACGCCGCGTTGGCGCAGCCCCAGCGATTTCAGCAGATCGTTGCCGACCCTGATCTCTTCAACCGGATCCGCCGCCAGCGAAACTCTTATCGTGTCGCCAATGCCCGCCCACAGCAGCGAGCCCATGGCGATTGATGATTTCACCGTGCCCGCACGCAGCGCGCCTGCTTCCGTCACTCCCAAATGCAGCGGCGCATCCGTCGCCTCCGCAAGCGCCTGATAGGCGGCCACCGTCAGGAATACGTCGGAAGCTTTCACGCTGATTTTGTAGTCGCGGAAATCGTGCTCTTCGAGCAGCGCCGCGTGATAGAGCGCGCTCTCCACCATCGCCTCAGGGCAAGGCTCGCCGTACTTCTCGAGCAGGTGTGCCTCCAGCGAGCCCGCATTCACGCCAATGCGCATCGAGCAGCCATGATCCTTGGCCGCCTGCACCACCTCCTTCACGCGCTGCGCGTTGCCGATATTGCCTGGATTGATGCGCAGGCACGCAGCGCCCGCCGCCGCCGCCTCGATGCCGCGGCGATAGTGAAAGTGGATGTCCGCCACCAGCGGCACTTTCGCCGCGCGCGCGATCTTCGCGAACGCCGCCGTCGAATCCTCGTCAGGACAGGAGACGCGCACAATATCGGCGCCGGCTTCCTCCAGCCGCCGGATTTGATCGATCGTCGCCGCTGCATCGGCGGTGACGGTATTGGTCATGGATTGCACGCTGATGGGCGCGTCCCCGCCCACCTCGACTGACCCCACCCGCACCTTGCGCGAGCGCCTGCGTTCAATCCGCCGCCAAGGGCGAATGTGGTGAAGATCGTGCGCGCCGCCGGCCATGGGCATCCTTCCCCGGCCGAGATAGCGCGTCGGCGGCGATCCCGCGAGCCCTACCGGCTGCGGTTTAGGTGCGCGGCCGAACGAGCCCAGCCTGCGCCAGAGGCTGAACCTCATCGATCGAGCGGCCCAAAACCGGCATGCCCGGGGCGCCGAGCGGCCCCGCCGCCGCGCCGTTCACAAACAGCTCGAACGCCCCGCCATCGCGCGCGTGCAGGGTCCAGCCGGGGCTGGCGTCCGGGCGATAGACATCCCCCGCACGCAGCGTCCGCGAAAAGAAGACGGTTCCGTCCGGACCGCGCGCTTCGAGCCAGGCATCGGCCAAAGCCTTGATTTCCACCACATGCCGCGGCGCAGCGATCTCCCCGCCCACCGCACTGGACTGGGCGCTTTCCGTGACCGCGCTTTCCATGCCGGCTTCCGAGCCTTCAGGCGCCTGCAGCGCTCTCCAGCCCACAAACGCGATCGCCAGAACCCCTAGCGCCACAGCCGCCAGCCAGGGCCGTTCCCTGTGCGGCTTGGAGCTGGGATTACGGATCGGCTTCTGGGCGTCTTCACGGCTCAGGGCTGATTCATGCTGAAATTGTTCAACAATCGCGCGCTCTTCCACGCCCAGCTCGCGGGCGTAGGAGCGTAGAAACGCGAGCGTGTAAGCTTTGCCCGGCAACAGCTTCACGTTCATTTCCTCAAGCGCCTCGAGGAATTCACGCCGCACACGGATGCGCTCCGCCACCTGATCCAGCGTCAGGCCAAGCTGCCGGCGCGCCTCGGAAAGCTTCTTGCCCGCCCGCCACGCCGGATCGATGTCGACCGCGCGCGCCGGCGCCGGCGCTTGTCGGCGCTGCTCGCGGCCAGCGACGCCTTCGGCGTCGTCGTTCGGATCGTTAGGCGTCGGGTGCAACATTCTTCGCTGGCCCCTCCTTTGAGGCCAAACGCGTTAACAAAAGCAAATTTCGAGCCACAAGAAGAGCCTAAACGCGAATCGACCTCGGCTCAATCGCACGCGCCCCGCGGGCTACAGCGCCAGCCGCTGTTCGCGCGCAAATGCTGTGAGTCCTGAACGAATGGAGGGGCGCTCGTCCTCGAGCATTTGCGTCACCGCCTTCTGCGCGGCGCCCACATCCATCGAAAGCACCAGCTGCTTCACCGGCCCCACCCCAGAAGCCGGCATGGATAAGCGGTGGAAACCAAGCGCGGTGAAAGCCAACGCCTCAAGCGGGCGCCCCGCCGCCTCGCCGCAGATGGAGATTTGCAGCCCGGCGGCGTCGGCGTCCTGACGGATGCGGCTCAGAAAGCGCAGCGCCGGCGCGCTCAGAACGTCGTAGCGATCCGCCACGCGCCCATTGTTGCGATCAGCGGCATAGAAGTACTGCATCAGGTCATTGGTGCCGATGGACAGGAAATCCGCCTTGCCCTTCAGCGCCGGGATCGACCATGCCAGCGCCGGCGCCTCAACCATCACCCCCACTTCCACGTGCGCCGGCGTTTCGCGCGCGAAGCGCCGGCTCCATTCCATCTCTCGATTCACGAGCGCGCGGGCCGCCTCGAACTCCGCCACTGTGGTCACCAGTGGAAACATCACTCTCAGCCGCTTGCCGCTGGCGGCGTTGATCAGCGCGCGGAGCTGGTAGCGCAGCAGCGCCGGCCGATCGAGCCCGATGCGCACCGCCCGCCAGCCCAGCGCCGGGTTCTCTTCACGCTCGGCCTTCACGTACGGCAGCACCTTATCGCCGCCGAGATCGAGCGTCCGGAACGTCACCGGGCGGTCCTTGGCCGCCTCCAACACGTCGCGATAGAGCAGCGTCTGGCTATCCAGCCGCGGCAGCGTCTCCGACACCATGAACTGGAACTCGGTGCGGAAAAGACCGATGCCTTCCGCGCCCACGTCGTCAAGGTGATGCACATCCAGCGCCAGACCCGCGTTCAACAGCAGCGTGATTCGCTGGCCGTCCTTGCTGATGGCCGGGGTGTCTTTCAGCCGCGCGAACTCCGCCGCGCGCGCCGATCTCAGGCTCGCGCGCTGTTGATAAGCTGAAATCACTTGATCTTCAGCGCGCAGCCGCACCTCGCCGGTTTCGCCGTCGAGCACCACCGTATCGCCCGCTTCCACGCGCGAAAGCAGACCCGGCAACGCCCCCACCATCGGGATGCCCAACGCCCGCGCTACGATCGCCGCGTGCGCCGTGCCTGCGCCTTCCTCAAGCGCCACACCCCTAAGGCGATCAGCGCCGTAATCCAGCAGTTCCGCCGGCCCCAGTTCCCGCGCAATCAGGATAGCGCCCTCGGGCATCTGCTGCGCAGCCGCGCCATCCACGCCCGCCAGCGCCCGCAGCAGGCGATTATCGAGATCTTCCAGATCCTGCAGGCGTTCGCGCAGATACGGATCGCGCGACGCGTTGAGTTTGGCCCGGTGTTCGCCCCGCACGCGCTCCACCGCCGCGTCGGCGGAAAGCCCCGCCCGCACGCCGTGCTTGAGCTTCACCTCCCAGCTTGGGTCTGAAGCCAGCAGCACGAACGTTTCCAGCACCTCGCGCGAAACCCCGGATATGCGCCCTGGATCGCCCTCGAGCATCTCCGTCAGCGCCCCGCGCACTTGCGCCAGCGCCGCGTCGAGGCGCGCTTCCTCTTTCACCGGATCGTCTGCGATCACGCGGCCCAACGGGGCGTGCGGTTCGTGCATGACGGCCGTGCCGATAACGATGCCGTCCGAGAACGCCTTGCCGCGCAACAATTCCGGCCGGCTCGGGCGCACTTCAACGTCCGCCAGCCCCGAGAGGTCGCCGAACGCATTCGCAGCAACCATTTCCGCCAGCACCATGGCGATGGTCTGCAGCGCCTCGACTTCATCGTCGCCGTACACGCGCTGCACGCTGTTTTGCACCACCAGCACGCCGAAGGTGCGTTCCGAGCGCACGATCGGCACGCCCAGGAACGATTGGTAGGGGTCTTCCCCAGTCTCGGGCCGATAAGAAAAGCGCTCATGGTGGGGCGCGTCTGCGATGTTGAGCGGCTGTGCGGTCTCCGCCACCAGGCCCACCAAGCCTTCGCCGCTTCTCAGCCGGGTGCGGTGGACTGCGTCCGGCGCCAGGCCCTGGGTGGCGAACAACTCATGGAACGCCCCTCGCGTCAGATAAATCGAGCAGACGTCAGCAACCATCGTCGCCGCCACCATGGCGACGAGCCGGTTCAGGCGCTCCTGCGCCGAACCGCCGGCTTCCATGATCTCCCGCAGCTTGCGCAGGAGCATCCGGGAGCCGCCGACATTCGCCGGACTGTTCATTGCGTCCTAGCGTCCTCCGGGCGCCTCAGGCGGCGTCCAATTCATAGGCGGTATGCAGCGCCCTGACAGCCAGTTCCGTATAGGCAGCGTCGATCAGCACCGAAATTTTGATCTCCGAAGTGGCGATCGCCTCGATATTGATGCCCTTTTGCGCAAGCGCGGCGAACATCGTGCGCGCCACCCCGACTTGGCTTTTCATGCCGATGCCTATGACGGAGACTTTGGCCACATCGCGGCGAATGTGGATTTCCTCCACGCCAATCTTGCCGCGCGCCGCCTCGATCGTTTCGGCCGCCCGCCCTGCATCGCGATCGGGGCAGGTGAACACGATGTTCTGGCGGCCCTCCTGGCGCGCCTCGCTCTGAACAATCATGTCCACGTTGATGTTGGCGTCGGCCAGGCGCCCGAAAATATCGGCGGCGACGCCGGGGTGGTCTTCCACGCCCAGCAGCGTAACCTTCGCTTCGTCGCGCGAATAGGCGACACCCGAGACGACTTGCTTTTCCACGATCTCATCCTCGCCGCAAACCAAAGTGCCGGGATTGGGCGCGCCCGGCTCCACAAAGCTCGAAAGCACGCGCACCGGCACCCGATGCGCGAACGCGAGCTCAACAGAGCGCGTCTGCAGAACCTTCGCGCCCAGCGAAGCCATCTCCAGCATTTCTTCGTAGGAAATCTTCTCCAGCCGCCGCGCCTTCGCGACGATGCGCGGGTCGGTGGTGTAAACGCCGTCGACGTCGGTGTAGATGTCGCAACGCTCCGCCTTCAGCGCCGCCGCCAGCGCCACCGCGGACGTATCCGAACCGCCGCGGCCAAGTGTGGTGATGCGGTTGTCCTCGGTGATCGCCTGAAAGCCCGGCACAATCGCCACGACGCCTTGATCGATCGATGGGCCTAGCCGCTCTTCGCTGATCGAGCTCAGGCGGGCTTTGGCGTGCGCGGCGTCGCTTCGGATCGGCGCTTGCCAGTTCTGCCAGGACCGCGCCGGCACGCCGATGCGCCGCAAAGCCAGCGCCAGCAGTCCTGTCGTCACCTGCTCACCAGTAGAGACGATCACATCGTATTCGTCATCAAACTCGCGCGCCGGCAGCGGTGCGCCGTTGCCGCCCTCGCCGCCGGCCGCGCGCGCCAAATTCACCAGGCGATCGGTTTCACCCGCCATCGCTGACACCACCACGGCGAGCCCCTGGCCCGGCTTGCGGGCCGCCGCCACGATACGCGCCACGCGCGCGATGCGCTCCACGTCGCCTACGGACGTGCCGCCGAATTTCATCACCAAACGCGACATCGGCGCGCCCTTACCACGTCAATTCGCCGTGCGATACGGCTTGACCCCACTCGTTTCCGCCCCGATTTGACGCCGATGGTATCCACCCTCGACCCCGCCGAGATCGCAAAATTCTCAGCCCTGGCGGCGGAGTGGTGGAACCCCTCCGGGCCGTTCGGCGCGTTGCACCGGCTCAACCCGGTGCGGCTCGCCTATATCCGCGAACAGGCGCAAACGCATTACGTTAGCGCCCGGGGGGCCAAGCCTTTAGCCGGCCTAAACGTGCTCGACCTCGGCTGCGGCGGCGGCTTGGTTTCGGTCCCGCTCGCGCGCATGGGCGCGGCCGTCACCGCCGTCGACGCTTCCGCAGAGGCCATCGGCGCGGCGGGCGCCTACGCCGCTCAGGCCGGGCTCGACATCGCCTTCCGCAACACCACCGCCGAAGCACTCGTGGAAGAAGGCGCGCAGTTCGATCTCGTCACCGCGCTTGAGATCGTCGAGCATGTGGCCGATGTGAAGGCATTCCTCGCGGCCGCCCAGGCGCTGGTGAAGCCAGGCGGTCTGCTCATTCTCTCCACCATCAACCGCACGCCCAAAGCGCGCGCGCTCGCCATCACCGGCGCCGAGCGTATCCTCAAATGGGCGCCCGAAGGCGCGCACGATTACGATAAACTCGTCACGCCCAACGAAATACGTGTCGGCGCGCCCGCACTCTCCTGGAACGAACCCACCGGCGTCACCTTCAACCCGCTCGGCAAAGGCTGGTCGCTCTCCAGCGACATTGACGTGAACTACATGATGGCTGGGCGGCGCTCAGCCTAGATCGGCGTTCTTCTCCGCCTCGCCTCGCCTACTTGAGTTCAATCTCGACCAGCTCAATCGTATCGCTCCCACTGTTGTGGAGCGCGCGCGTCGTGCCGCCGCTCTGCAGCGCGAACTCCCCCGCCTGCACCAGCAATGTCTGATCGGGCGAACCGGGCGTTGTGGTCGTCAATAGCCCGCCGCGCACTATGACCCGCAGGCCGTCGCCTCCCTGCGAAATGGCGGGAGCGGATTGGCCGCGCTCAAGGATGAGCCGCCATGCCCTCATCCGTTCATTATCAACAATCTGCACGTATTGGGGCGCGCCCTCACGCGAAGAAACTGCGTCGCCGGCAGGACGGGGCCGTAGAAGCTCTATGGCGATGAACTGGGAGGGGCCCTCTTCGCCGTTGACCACGCGATGGACACGAGGTTCCCCACCCACAGGACTGAAACCCGCCGCCCCAATCGGAGCTGACGGCGCGGCGGTCAAGGGCCGGCCAAGTCTCTGGCTACTCGATGGCGCGGACTGACTGACCACATAGAAGAGATCGCGATAGTGCGTATGAAATCCGGAGTCTCCTCCCGGCGGATATCGATTGTTCAACACCGCAAAGTCGTCGTTGGCGAAAACGAGCTGATGGAAAGATGCTCGCTCTACGGGGGGTGCGTGCGCATCTGCGCTCGCGCGCTCGATCCGCTGGGCGAAGGCGGTGGGTGAAAAAACAAGAACTAGCCAAAGCGCCCAAAAGGTCTTGAGAACTTTCGTCGCCATGTCCGCACCTCAAATTTGCGCCCCGCCTTAATTCAGCTTCTTCGGCGGCGTTGGCGCCAGCTCCGGCGGCAGCGGCGCAGCGGGAATGCCTTCTTCCGCCAGCTCCCGCGCCTGCTCAGGCGTCGTCTCGCCCCAAATCGCGCGCTCTTCGGTTTCGCCGGAATGCATGTTGCGCGCTTCGTCGGCGAACTTGTCGCCGACATAATCGAAATTATCCTTGATGTGCTCGCGCACTTTCGCGGCCATCGCCATGGCGACGGCGCGTTCCTTCTGTGCTTCCTTCTTGCGCGATGTGCGCACCGCCGGCGCCATCGGCGCCTTCACAACTTTCGTCGAGGCGCAATGCGGGCATTCGACCAAGCCGGCTTCCGCCTGCTTGTCGTAATCAGCGATCGAGCCGAACCACGCCTCGAACTCGTCGCCATTTTCACACCGCAGATCGTAGCGGATCATGGTCCTGTAAATTCCCTGCCCCCGCGCCAGCTGGGGATTTTGCCCCGCGCTGCGCCAACCGCGTCCAGATCGAGATCGGCGACGATAAATCCTGGCGCATCATGATCCAGCTGCGCCAGCACCTTCCCCCATGGATCTATGATCATCGAGTGCCCATAGGTTGAGCGGCCATCTTCATGCACGCCGCCCTGCGCCGGGGCGATCACGTAGCACAAACTCTCGATCGCACGCGCGCGCAGCAGCGTCTCCCAATGCGCTTGGCCTGTTGGCACCGTGAACGCCGCCGGCACGGTGATAATCTCCGCGCCCGCCTGCGCATATGCATTGTAGAGCGGCGCAAACCGCAAATCGTAGCAGATGCTCAAGCCGATCTTGGCGCCCATCGGCCCTTCGGCCAGCACCGCCTTGGCGCCGCCCTCGAATGTCGCACTTTCGCGATACGATTCCCCGCCGCCGAGTTCGACGTCGAACAGATTGATCTTGTCGTAGCGCGCCGCGATCTTGCCCGTGTCGCTGAACAGAAACGAACGGTTGAACACCTTGCCGTTCCCCGCCGCCACCGAGCCTGAGCCCAGCAACAGCCAAACGCCCAGTTCCTGCGCCAGCCTCCCCCACGCCCCGATCTCCGGATCGTCCTTCTCCGGCGCCACATTGGTCAGCATCCGCGCCTTATCGCGATCCAGCAGCGTCGTGCATTCCGGCGTCGCGATCAGGCGTGCGCCCGCGGCAGCCGCCTCGCGCAAGAGCGGTATGGCCGCCGCGCGGTTCGCCGCCGGCTCCACGCCGGAGCGCAACTGCACCGCCGCCACGCGCAGCTTTCTCATCGCGCACCCGCCAGCAACGGATCGAGCCTGCCTTCGCGCTCCAGCGCATGCAGATCATCGCAGCCGCCCACATGGCGCTCACCGACGAAGATCTGCGGAAACGTGAACCGTCCCGAACGCTGGATCATTTCCTGGCGCTTCTCCGGGTCGCTTGCATCGATCTCGGTGATGGGCACGCCCTTTCGCTCCAGCAACGCGATAGCGCGCGTGCAGTAGGGGCAGAACGCCCGGGTGTAAACGGTGACTGGCGCCATGTCCGACTCAAGCCCTCAGATAAGACTATCTGTCGGCCGCACAACGCGCGCCAGCGTCACGCCATGCACTTCTGCAGCCCCAGCTTTACGCAATGCACGCGCACACGCCTCTAAAGTCGCCCCGGTGGTGAAAACATCGTCCACCACCACGATGGTTTTGCCGGTGAGGCGCCCGCGCGCCTTGATCGCCCCGCCAACATTGCGCCGCCGTTCCGAGGCCGAGAGCCCCGCCTGGCTCTTGCGCCGCTTCACCCGCGCCAACGCGCCGGGCTTCCATGGCTTGGCGGCGGCCTCCGCCAGCGCCTGCGTCAGCCACGCCGCCTGGTTGAAACTGCGCAGCGCAAGCCGGGTCCAGTGCATCGGCGCAGGGGCCAGGAAGTCAGCCTTGGCCAGATATTCCGCGCCCGCATCGGCCATCCAACGTGCGAACACC
>JAEUMU010000073.1 GCA_016791325.1 Hyphomonadaceae bacterium | reverse complement strand
CTCGGCCGCCTCGAACGCATTCATGGTTGGCCCGTAGAAGCGCCGGAACGTGTCAACGAAGCCTTCGGCGGGGCCGGGATAATCGAACGTGTAGGTTTCGCGCGCAAACGCCACGTTCGCCCTCGCCACGCCGGCGTCGGTGAAGCGTTGGATGACGTTATCCTCCACGCCCCATGTCATCGGGCTAACGAAGCCTTCAGGCGGCGGCGGCGAGTAGGCTGAGCTGATTTTCAGGATCTGCGCCACCAAGGTCGGGTCGTTGGGTATCCAATTGCCCATGACGATGCGCCCGCCCGGCCTGGTCACGCGGACCATCTCGCGGGCCACGTCATGCGGTCGCGGGGCGAACATGGCCCCAAAAATGCTGACCGTCAGATCAAAGCTGTCGTCGCCTACGCCTTCGAGGTTCGAGGCGTCGCCCTGCTGGAAGCGGCAATTGGCCAATCCCATGTCCTGCGCCCGCCGATTGCCGGCCGCGACAAGGTTTTCGGCAATGTCGATGCCGGTCACGTTGGCGCCCAGCTTGGCTTGCGGGATCGCCGTCGTGCCGTCGCCGCAGCCCAGATCCAGCACGTTCATGCCCGGCGCGATGGCAAGACTCGCGGCAATCGCCTCACCGCTTTCACGCATGCAGGCCGCCAAACGGGTAAAATCGCCCTTTTCCCAAAGCGCCTTGTTCGGGTTCATGATGTGTATCCTTTCACGCTCGGCGGCCAGACCCGCGCGCACGAGACTATATCTTCATCTTCGCGCATGCGCCGCGCGCTCGTCTGTGACCGCGGGCGCCCTTGTAGCGAAAATCAAGTAGCCGCGCGACAAAGCATCGCTTGCCCGCGCGCGGGCGCGCATCTAAGCGCCCCAAAACATCACTAGAAAGCGAACTGCATGCTGCGCCGCACTTTCCTCGCCACCGCGCTGCTGGCCCCCGCGATCGGCGCCTGCGCCAGCACCGGCGCCGATCCCCTGGCCGAACTGCCGCTTGATCCGGACTCTTACGCCCGCCCGAACGAGGCGCGCGTGCGCCACGTTTCGCTCGATCTCACCGCCGATTTCCAACGCCAACGTATGCGCGGCGCCGCGACGCTTACAATAGCCGCACGCCCGCATGCGCGCGAAATCGTGCTCGACGCCCATCGCCTCGATATTGAAAGCATCACCACCAATCTGGGCGAAACAAGCTGGACGATAGGCGCGCACGACACGCGCAAAGGCGCCCCGCTCACCATCGCCATCACGCCAGGCGTCCACACTATCCGCATCGTTTACGAAAGCGGCGAAAACGCGGGCGCGCTGCAATGGCTGGCCCCGGCGCAAACCGCCAGCGCCAAGCCGTTCCTATTCAGCCAAGGCCAATCCATACTCAACCGCAGCTGGATTCCGCTGCAAGACACCCCGGGCGTGCGCATCACCTACGACGCCCGCATCGTAGCGCCGGCCGATCTCGTCGCGGTGATGAGCGCGGAGATGCTCACGCCTGAAGGCGAAGCTGCGGCGGGCGGGCGCGCCTTTCGCTTCCGCATGCCGCAACCGATTCCCTCCTACCTGATCGCCGTCGCCATAGGCGAGCTCACGCATCGTGATGTCGGCGCCCGCACCGGCGTCTGGGCCGAGCCCGGCGTCGCCGACATCGCCGCGCGCGAATTCGAAGACATGCCGCGCATGATGCAGGTGGCGGAGGCGCTCTACGGCCCTTATCGCTGGGGCCGCTACGACGTGCTCGTGCTGCCGGCGTCGTTTCCGTTCGGCGGCATGGAGAATCCCCGCGTCACGTTTGCAACGCCCACTTTGCTCGCCGGGGATAAGAGTCTGGTGGATGTGATCGCCCACGAACTCGCCCATTCCTGGAGCGGCAATCTTGTCACCAACGCGGTGTGGGCCGATGGCTGGCTCAACGAGGGCTTCACCTCCTACATTGACGACCGCATCTGCGAAGACCTGTTCGGCGAGGAGCAGGCGCTGATGGCGCGCGCGCTGGCCTGGGCGGAGCTCGAGCGCGAAATCGCCCGGAACACGCCCGACACCACGCGCCTCTACGGCGCCGCCAGCCGCGTGGCCTACACCAAGGGCGCGCTGTTCCTGCATACGATTGAGCGCTTCATCGGCCGCGACCGCACGGATAGGTATTTGCGCTCCTATTTCGATCGCCACGCATTTGGCCCGATGACGACGGCGCAATTCCTGGCCGATTTCCGCAGCCATATCGTGCGCGGTGACTCTGACTTGGACGCCCGCCTGATGCTGGATCAGTGGGCTTATGAGCCGGGCCTGCCCGCCAATGCTGAGCAGCCGCAATCGCCAGCGTTCGCGCGGGTGGACGCCGCGGTGGCCGCGTTTGTCGCCGGCGGAGCGGCCAACGCGCCCTGGCGCACATGGGGCGCGCAAGAACAGCAACGTTATTTGGAAAGCATGCCGCGCGCGCTGAGCGCTGAACGGCTGGCGGCGCTGCAAGCCGCCTATGCGCTAAACGAAACCGGCAACGCCGAGGTGCTATTCGATTGGCTCGAACTCGCGCTGCGCAATGGCTATGAGCCCGCCGCCGCTGCTGCGGAGCGGTTTCTCACCAGCATGGGCCGCGCCAAATTCGTGCGCCCGCTCTATCAAGCCCTGTGGGATCAGGGGCCGTGGGGACGCGCCCTGGCGCAACGTATCTACGCCCGCGCCCGCCCACTCTATCATCCCATCGTGCAAGCGCAGGTGGATCGCATCGTCGCCGCGTGAGCGGCGGCTATTTCAGCTGAAGCACCACCGGCCCGGAGACAGGATCGGTCACGCCCAAGCCGCCGCCCAAATCCTCCAGCGTGTCGCGGAAGCTATCGAGCGTCGCGATCATCATTGGCCGCGCGGCGGCGAGCGCCTCCATGCTGTCCCATTCGGCCAGCACGCAATAGCTGCGATCACCCGTCTTGATGATGTTGGCGCGGCGCATGCCGGGCCAACTGCTATCAGCCCTCCTGTGCGCCTCCAGGAAATCCGCTTCCCGCCCAGGCTTCACGCGCAGGCGTACGGCGTTGAATGCAGACATGCGACACCTCCTTGGGGTCGCCCAGCCCGCTTCCTTATACGCCGCGCCGCGCCCGCCGGATACGCCCCTCAGCGCAGAGGCACGTCTGGCAGGGCGTGAAACGCCTCGCGCAGTTCGTTCGACCAGGCGTCGCTGATGGCGCGGAAATTGGGATCGTCAGCCTCCAGGCGGCGGCTTTGCACCGTCAGCGCATCCGTGCTCAGCACAGCCAGATCAAGCGGCATGCCCACGCTCAAATTCGACCGCATGGTGGAGTCCATGGAGATCAGCGCCGCTTTCAACGCGTCCTTCAGCGGCGTCGCGGGCGCAATCACGCGATCAAGAATCGGCTTGCCGTATTTGTGCTCGCCAATCTGCAGGAACGGGGTGTCATCGGTGGCCTCGATGAAATTGCCCGCAGAATAAATCAGGAAGAGGCGCACTTTGCCGCCTTTGCGCTGGCCAGCCATGATGATGCTGGCGTCCGCGGCGGAGCCATGCGCTTCGATGCGCGCGCGATCGCGCGCTTGCAACGCGTTCATCGCCTCGCCCACCAATTCGGCGGCGCGGTACATCGTTGCGCAGCTGAGGATAGATTCAGCGCCGTCTTCATCGCGCGCGGCGGCGTCGATCGCATCCTCCAGCCGCGTAACGACGCCTTGGGTGACGCCCAGATTGCCCGCAGTGAGCAGCACGATGGCGCGATCGCCCCGGCGCTCCCACACGAACATTTTGCGGAAGCGCGAAATATCATCGAGCCCCGCATTGGTGCGTGTGTCTGAAAGAAGCACCACGCCTTCACGGACTTTGAGCGCCAAGCAATAGGTCATCGGTGGAACGTCCTCATTGCTGCGCTTGCGCGACTTCCACCGCCACCGTCAAGCCTTCTCCCGCGCCTGCGGCGACAGCGCCGCGCACCGGCGCGGCGTCGGCGGCGTCAAAGCCGGCGCAGAGGCGGATATAGCCCGCCGTCGGGCATTGGCGGTTGGAGGGATCGAACCCCACCCATCCAAGATCGGGCGCGAAAGCCTCGGCCCAAGCGTGGGTTTCGTGCAGCCCATCGAAATCCGGCGAGAGATAGCCCGTCACGTAGCGCGCCGGCACGCCAATGCTGCGCGCCGCTGCAATGAAGACGTGGGCGTGATCCTGGCACACGCCCTTGCCAAGTTTCAGCGCATCGGCGGCGGTGGTTTCATGCGTCGTCGCGCCCGCGACATAATCCACCGCATCACGCACGGCTGCGTTGAGCCGGTGCAACCGCGCCAGTGCGTCCGGTTCGACGCGCACGCTTTGCCCTAACGCGTGGATGGCGGCGTCGGGCTCTGTCAGCGGCGTGCGGCGCAGAAACAGCGCCGGGCGGGTTTGATCGGCGAGGCCGCGCACCACGCCCGCGACGTCGTCGGTTTGCACGGCGCCTTCGGCTACAATTTCGATGCGCGCCAGCTCTTCATCGCCAGCCCAGACCGCTTCGCCTTCGCCTAGCGCGTTGATGAGCATCGGCCTGATCTCTTCTCCGTTCACGCTGACGCGCCACTCGCCCGGCGCCTGCGCCTCAAACCGCGGCGGATAGAGCTTCAGCCGCAAAGACGCACGATGCGCCGGCGGATCGTAATCGTAGCGGGTGACATGGCGGACTTGGAGAAGCATCGGACTCAGAAATGATACGCGCGTGATATTTCGGTCGAAAGCCGGTTCGTCACCCGGATGCCGTCCCCTACAAACTCGTGCAGGCCGGATTGAAACAGGGCCTGAATGTCGGTGTCGGCCAGGCGCGCGACCATATCGCCGGCGGTGCGGTGGCAGGGAAAGCGTTGGCCGTGCATGGCCGCCAGTTCGCCGAGGCGGCGATCGATCTGCAAATAGCAATAATGCGCCGAGCGAGGAAAAATGCGCGAAAGGATCAGGAATTCCGCAATGCCCCAGGGGGTGTAATCGCCACGATAGACATGGTGATAGGCGCGCATTGCCGATGTCGCCCGCAGCACCGCCGTCCATTGGTGGAAATCGCGCCCCCCGCCCACAACATCGGTTTCCGGCAATAGCACGTAATATTTTACGTCCAGCAGGCGCAGCGTCATTTCCACGCGCTCGATCAACTCGCCCAGGCGCAAAAACACATAGCCTTCGTTGCGAAGCAGAGATGTTTCCGCCGCCCCGCGAAACGCGGCCGCACGCTGCTTCGCCCAATCCAGCCAGATCGGCAGATCGGCCAGCGCCTCATCGCCATCAAGCGTTTCAAGCAGGCGCCACTGATCGTTCAGCGATTCCCACATATCGCTGGTCAGCGCCGTGCGCACGGCTTTGGCGTTGGCGCGCGCCTGGGAAATGCAACAGCGGATCGAGGATGGGTTCTCAGGGTCCAGCAGCAGCCGGAAGATGATGTCCTGGGCGGCAATGCCGGGGTCATCGGCCAGGTCGCTGGCGCATCCCGAAGCGCGCGCCACGGAGCGCCACTCATCATTAGCGCCGGGCAGCATGGTCATGCGCCGGCCCATTTCGATCAGCCGCGCGGTGGCCTCCGCGCGCTCGATATAGCGGCCCATCCAGAACAGGTTTTGTGCAGTGCGGCTCAGCATGGCGTCAATCCGAGAGCACCCAGGTGTCTTTCACGCCGCCGCCTTGGCTGGAGTTCACCACCAGCGAACCCTTGCGCATCGCCACCCGCGTCAGCCCGCCGGGCGTGAGGCGAATTTCGCGGCCGACGAGGCAGAATGGACGGAAATCCACGTGCCTGGCGTCGATCGAGTCCGCGCAGAGCGTGGGGGCGGAAGAAAGCTCCAGCGTGGGCTGGGCGATGAAATCATCCGGCGCCGCCAGAATTTGCTGCCGGAAGCTGGCGATCTCCTTCTTGCTGGCGTGCGGGCCGATCAGCATGCCGTAGCCGCCAGAGCCATGCACGCGCTTGACCACTAGGTCTTTCAAATTCGCGAGCACATGATCGCGCTCGCCCGCATCGGCGCAGCGCCACGTGAGCACGTTCTTCAAGATCGGTTCTTCGCCCAGATAGAAGCGGATCATCTCCGGGGTGAACACGTAGATGGCTTTATCATCGGCGATGCCGGCGCCGGGCGCAGAGCACAGCGTCACCGTCCCTGCGCGATAGGCGCTGAACAAGCCCGCGACGCCCAGCAGGCTATCGGCTCGAAACGCCAGCGGGTCGATGTAAGCGTCGTCGATGCGCCGGTAGATCACGTCAACGCGCTGCGGCCCGCGCGTGGTGCGCATCCATACCTTGCCTTCGTCCACAAACAGATCGCCCGGCTCCACCAGCTCGACGCCCATCAGATCGGCAAGGAATGAGTGTTCGTAATAGGCGCTGTTGAGCGGCCCAGGCGTCAGCAGCACGATGTTCGGCTCGCCTTTGCAGGCCGGCGGCGCCACCTCTTGCAATGTGCGCTTCAGCTGGCTCGGATACTCGTCGATCGATTCCACCGCGTTCGTGGCGAATAGCTGCGGAAACATCCGCATCATGATTTCGCGGTTTTCCAGCATGTAGGAAACGCCAGACGGCGTGCGGCAATTGTCCTCCAGCACCTGGAAGTGCGTGGAGTCCGTGCGCACGATATCGACCCCGACGACGTGGCTATACACCCGCCCCGGCGGATCGACGCCCACCATCGCCGGCAGAAACGCCTCGTTCTGATAGACCAGCGCTTCCGGCACGATGCCGGCCTTCAAAATCTCGCCGCGATGATAGACGTCGTAGAGGAACGCGTTCAGCGCCCGCGCGCGCTGGCGCACGCCGCGTGAAAGCCTGCGCCATTCCGAAGCTCCGAACACGCGCGGGATGAGATCAAACGGGATCAGCCGTTCCGGATCGCCGCCTTCGCCATAGACGGCGAAGGTGATGCCGATGCGCCGGAACAGCGCTTCGGCCTCCGCCTGGCGCCCGCGCAACGCGGCCTCGCCCGTGGCCGAAAGCCATTCGGCGATAGCCTGGTAGGGGGCGCGGACGGCCCCCTCCTGCGTCCGCATCTCATCAAACATCTGACTCGGAGGCTAACTCACGGTTCTGCCAGCGGGAAATGGCTTCTCACGCGTTCGCCCACGAGGCGCCCAAATTTCAGGCGCCCGCGCCTCCCGCCCCGGCTTGACCGCGCCAGCATCCGGCCGCAAGCCAAGAGCCTATGAAGATTCTGATCGTCGGTTCGGGCGGGCGCGAGCACGCGCTGGGCTGGAAGCTCAAGCAAAGCCCGCTCGTTACGGAGTTGATCTCCGCGCCCGGAAATCCCGGCTTGGCCGCACTCGGCCGCACTGTGGCGATCAAGGCCGATGACGCGCGCGAACTCGCCGCGTTCGCGTTGCGGGAGCAGATCGGGCTTGTCGTGATCGGGCCCGAGGCGGCGGCGGCGGCGGGCCTCGCCGATGCGCTCTCGAAGGTTGGCGTGCCGTGCTTTGGGCCAAGCCAGGCCGCAGCGGAGCTGGAAAGCTCTAAGGCTTTCATGAAGGATTTCTGCGCCCGCCACGGCGTGCCTACGGCAGAATACCGCGTGTTCGACGATGCGGTTCGCGCCAAGGCGTATCTGGGCGATCGCGAGCCGCCTTTCGTTATCAAGGCCGATGGGCTGGCCGCAGGCAAAGGCGTTGTCATCGCCGCCACGCGGCGCGAAGCCGATGAGGCGATTGATCAGATCCTGTTCCTGCGCAAGTTCGGCACAGCCGGGCAGCGCATCGTCATCGAAGATTTTATGCCCGGCGAAGAAGCCAGCTTCTTTGCCCTCTGCGATGGCGAAACCGCCATCCCACTCGCCGCCGCACAGGATCACAAGCGCGCCTATGATGGCGATAAGGGCCCAAACACAGGCGGCATGGGCGCCTATTCGCCCGCGCCCATCTTCACTGACGAGGTGCGCGAACAAACCATGGCGCGCATCATCGCGCCCACGCTCGCCGGCATGAAGGCCGAAGGGCGCCCCTTCGTCGGCGTGCTGTTCGCCGGCTTGATGATCACGCCAGAGGGCCCGCGCCTGATCGAGTTCAACGTGCGTTTCGGCGATCCCGAGTGCCAAACCTTGATGCGCCGGCTCAACAGCGATCTGATGCCGATTCTGCTCGCCGCCGCCAAAGGCGAACTCGCCGCCGCGTCGGCGCTCGAATGGGATGCACGCCCTGCGGTGACGGTCGTGTATGCAGCGCAAGGCTATCCCGATGAGCCGCTAACCGGCTCTGTCATCCGCGGGCTGGGCGAAGCGGCCGGCGTCGAGGGCGTGGAGGTTTTCCACGCCGGCACCAAGCAGGATGAGGATGGCCTGCTGCGCGCGGCCGGCGGGCGCGTGCTCAACATCACCGCCACCGGCGATACGCTGAAGCAAGCCGTCGCCCGCGCCTACGCCGCCGTTGACCGTATCGATTGGCCCGGCGGCTTCTGCCGGCGCGACATCGCCTGGCGCGCGCTGGGCTGACGGTTCGTAAACGCGGCGGAGAGCCCCTTCGGGCCAGTCGCAAAAGGCTGGCGCACGGCTGAAATGCCGGGTTAGCTACGGGCAATGACCCAAGCTGACGATCCCCAAGAAGCCTTCTCCGGCGTCAAGCCGGTGGAAGCGCGCCACCAGCTCGATCAAGCCGCGCTCACGCGTTGGCTGGAGCAGAATGTCGAAGGCTTCGCCGGCCCCTTGACCATCAACCAGTTCAAAGGCGGCCAATCCAACCCGACCTACCAACTCGTGACGCCCACGCGCAAATACGTGCTGCGCAAGAAGCCCGGCGGCAAGCTGCTGCCCTCCGCGCACGCGGTTGACCGCGAATATCGCGTTATCGCGGCGCTTCATCCCACCGGCTTTCCGGTGGCGCGGCCCTATGCGCTCTGCACTGACGAGGGGGTCGTCGGCGCCATGTTCTACGTGATGGAAATGGTGGAAGGCCGCATCCTCTGGAACGGCATGCTGCCGGATTGTTCAAAGCCCGAACGGCGCGCCATCTATGAAAACAAGATCGCCACTCTGGCCAAGCTGCACAACACCAATCACGAGGCCATTGGCCTCGGCGATTATGGCAAGCCGGGAAACTATTTCGCACGTCAGATCGATCGCTGGTCCAAGCAATACCGCCTCAGCGAAACCGATAAGATCGCCGAAATGGATCGCCTGATCGAATGGCTGCCGCAAACCATTCCCCCTGGCGAGCGCACGTCCATCGTTCACGGCGATTATCGCCTCGACAACATGGTCCTGCACGCCACGGAGCCGCGCGTGCTGGCGGTGCTCGATTGGGAGCTCTCCACGCTGGGCGATCCGCTGGGGGATTTCACATATTACCTGATGAGCTGGGCCATGCCCCACGATGGGCGCTCGGGGCTTGGCGGCGTTGATGTCGCCGCGCTGGGCATCCCCACGCTGGACGAAGTGGTCTCGCTCTATTGCGCCCAGACCGGGCGTGACGGCATCGCCTCGCTCGATTGGTACTTCGCTTACAACGCTTTCCGCCTCGCCTGCATTTTGCAAGGCATCGCCGGGCGCGTGCGTGACGGCACAGCCGCCAGCGCCCATGCCCAGCAGATGATCCTGCGTATCGGGCCGCTTTCGCAGGTCGCCTACAGCTACGCCCAGCGCGCGGGCCTCACATGAACGAACGCCAGCGCGACCTCTTCCTCTGGGTTTGGTCGCGGCGGCGCCAGCCGGGGCGCGCGGCCATCGGCCTGCGTGGTCTGGCTATCGGCGCGCTCGGCGGGGTGGTTTTCGCGTTCCTGCTTTCGCCGGGCGCCCCCTCCGACATCCCGGCCTACAACGCCTGGGGCCAGATGTTCGGAGCCATCGGGAACACGCTGAAGGCCATGGTGCTGGCCGTGCCGGCGTTCGGGTTCATAGGTTGGCTCGGCGCTGATCGCGTGTTCGCGGCCCAGGAGCGCATGTATCAGGACATGCTCGCCGCCGGCGCGCGCGTGCCGGAGCAGAAGCCCTTAATGCAGCTGGCCGATCGCGGGCCGGCCCTTGCTGTGGCCATCGCCTTTGCAGTGATCGCGGGGTTGATTATCGCGCTGATCGTCGCCGTCAGCCTGGGCGCGCTTTAAGCCCGATCGGATGAGGCGCGGAACGATCTGATTTGACGGCGTTTTCGCCAAGCCTGCGGCACTCCTTTTGTCGCAGGGCGGATTTCTTGACCTCACAACGCGCGCTGCTAGTTTCCGCGCGCGCGAACGGGGGGCTTCTTGCGAGAGCAGCCCTTCTTGGGCGCGTGGACCGTTCAATGGCCGAGAGAAAACCGCCCGAGGACGCCCTCCGTGATTTACGTGCGCGCGTAGAAGCCGCGCGCAGCACGGGCGGCCCCTCTTCTCAGCCCCCTCCAAGCGCGGCGTCGTTGTCGCTAAGGATCGGGGGCGAGTTTGGCGCGGCGATTATCGTGTGCGCATTGCTCGGTTATGGGGCGGATTACTTTCTCCACAGCCAACCGTGGGGCCTCGTGATCGGCTTCGGCCTGGGGTTTGTCACCGGGGTCGTGAATGTGGTGCGCGCGGTGCGCGCCTACAATCGCGAAAACCCGCCGAACCCAAACGCGCCGTCCATTCCGGACGACGACGAGGACTGAGGATTTAAGTTTGGCGAACGACCCGATCCACCAGTTCCACATCAGCCCGATCAGCGCGCCGTTTGAAATCGGCGGCCTCGACGCGACGTTCACCAACGCGAGCCTGTTCATGGTGGCCGGCGTGGGCGCCGCCGCTGCATTCTATTACTGGGCGATGAAGCCGGCGGCGCTTATCCCCGGGCGCGCCCAGGTGGTGGCCGAGACCGGCTACGATTTCGTGCGCGGCATGGTGAAGGATACGGCCGGCGAAGAGGGCGTGAAGAAGTTCTTCCCGTTCGTGTTCACGCTCTTTCTGTTCATCTTCATGGCGAACATGATCGGCATGTTCCCCTACTTCTTCACCACCACGAGCCAGATCGTGGTGACGGCGGCGATGGCGCTGATGGTGTTTTTCACCGTCATTATCGTCGGCATCGCCAAGAACGGCGCGAAGTTCTTCAAGCTGTTCGTGCCCTCCGGCGTGCCGCCGCTGCTCTATATTATCGTGACGCCGATCGAGATCATCTCGTTCTTCTCGCGCCCGCTCAGCCACGCGGTTCGTCTGTGGGCCAACATTCTGGCAGGCCACATCCTGCTGAAAGTTTTCGCCAGCTTCGTGCCGATGCTGATCGCTGCGGGCGCTGGCTGGGGCCTTCTTTCGGTCTTGCCGATGACGATGACGGTCGCGCTTTACGGCCTCGAATTCCTGGTCGCGTTTCTGCAGGCCTACGTGTTCGCGATCCTCACCTGCATTTATCTCAACGACGCGCTTCACCCCGGGCACTGAGGCCCGGCTGAACTCCAACCCAAAGGGGAGACTTTATTATGGACGCAACTGCAGCTGCTTATATCGGTGCGGGCCTCGCCTGCCTCGGCATGCTTGGCGCCGCCATCGGCGTGGGCATCATCTTCGGCAACTTCCTGTCGGGCGCCATGCGCAACCCGTCGGCTGCACCGGGCCAGTTCGGCAACCTGATCTTCGGATTCGCCGTGACGGAAGCGCTCGGCATCTTCTCGCTGCTGATCGCCATTCTGCTGCTGTTCGTTGTGCCGAAATAAGCAACAGCCATGGCTGCCGATCCTCACGCCGCTGAAGGCGCCGCCCATGGCGGCGAGCACGCGGCGAGCTTCCCCCCGTTCGACGTGTCGCTGTTCGCGAGCCAGCTCATCTGGTTCGCGATCACGTTCGCGGCGCTCTACTACATTGTCTCGCGCTACATTATCCCGAGCGTGGCGACGGTGCAGGACAAGCGCGCCAGCGCGCTGAAGAGCGATCTGGAAACCGCGGCGCAGAAAAGCGCCGAGGCGGAGGCCGCCCGAAGCGCAAGCGAAAAGGCCACGGCAGCCGCCCGCGCCAAGGCGCGCGCCATGGTCGATTCCGCCCGCGCCGATATGCAAGCCAAGCTGAACGCCGAACAGGCCGAAGCCGAGGCGCGCCTCAGCCAGCGCATCGAGACGGCCGAAAAGCAAGTCAACGAAGAGCGGGCGAAGGCGCTAAGCGAAGTCCAGAGCGTCGCTGACGAGCTGGCGCGCGATATTGCCGCTAAACTCGTCCCGGCGAACGGCTAAGGAGAGCGTGATGGAGTGGCTCACCGCAACCGAGGTCGCCTTTATTGGCCTGCTGCTGTTCGTGGCGCTTCTGGTGTACCTCAAAGTGCCGGCCGCCATTATGGGCGCGCTGGACAAACGCTCGCAGGCGATCGCCCACGAACTGCACGAAGCGCGCCGCCTGCGCGAAGAGGCCGAAGCGCTGCTGCGCGAATACGAAGCCAAGCGCGCTCAGGCCGAGGCGGAAGCCAAGGCCATCGTTGACGCGGCCAAGGAAAACGCCGCCGCGGTGGCGGAAGAAACCCGCCAATCGATGATGGCGGCGATGGCCCGGCGCGAAAAGCAAGCCGAGGACCGCATCGAATCCGCAAAGAGCAAGGCCGCCGCCGAGGTCCGCGCCGTCGCCGCTGACGCCGCGATCGCCGCGGCGGAAAAGCTCATCACCGCGCGCTTGAACGACGCCGCCCAGGCCAATCTGATCAAGGACGGCGTCGCGGAAATGAAGCGTAAGTTCGGCTAAAGCCGGCCTGCGCTTGCCGCCGCCTCGCTAATCTGACAAACCGCCTGCGCCGGGCCTGACGCGGGCGCCCGATTAGACGGTACTCGTCCAAGCCCGCTCTGCGCCCGCATGGGCAAGGAGCGCTTGTGACTGCCCCTCCCGCAGCACCCCCGTCACATTCTCATGCTACACGCGCGTCGGCGTGCATCATGAGCGACCCCTCTCCTCCTAGCCTACGCGCGCTGGCGGCGGCGAGTTTTAAGATCGGCTGTCTGGGCTTCGGCGGCCCCGCCGGCCAGATCGCGCTAATGCATCGCGTGTTTGTCGAAGAGAGAAAGTGGATCGACGAGGCGCGTTATCTGCACGCGCTGAACTATTGCATGCTCTTGCCGGGCCCCGAGGCGCAGCAGCTCGCCACCTATGTCGGCTGGTTGTTGCGCGGCGTGCGCGGCGGCGTAATCGCGGGCGCGTTGTTCGTGATTCCGGGCGCGCTGATCGTGTTCGGTCTCTCCTGGCTCTACGTGCTGCATGGGCAAACCCCGCTTGTTGCGTCCCTTTTCGTGGGCGTGAAGGCGGCGGTGCTGGGGTTCATCATAGATGCGCTGGCGCGTATCGGCCGCCGCGCCCTCAAAGGCCGTATCGACGTTGCAATTGCGCTCGCCGCCTTCGCGGCGCTGTTTGTGTTCGGCGCACCGTTTCCGCTGGTGATCCTGGCCGCAGCTTTGCTTGGCGCATTTCTCACCTCGCCCGCGCCTGCGGAAATCCCTTTGGCCGTCACCGCGCCGCCTGCTTCCCGCGCCTTCGCCAGCGCCGCCATTTGGGGTGCGGCGTGGCTTGCGCCGGTGGGCGCCGTGTTGGTCTTCTTCGGCCCACAGCACGTGTTGGCGCAGGTGAGCCTGCTGTTCAGCCAGCTAGCGATTGTCACGTTCGGCGGCGCCTACGCGGTGCTCGCTTATCTCCAGCAACAAGCGGTGGACGTGCACGCCTGGCTCACGCCCGCGCAGATGATTGATGGCCTGGGCCTCGCAGAGACGACGCCCGGCCCGCTGATCCTGGTCAACCAGTTCGTCGGCTTTCTGGCTGGCTGGGGCGAAGGCGGGTTGGGCCTGGCGATCGCGGCCGCCGCGCTGGCGAGCTGGTGCACGTTTGCGCCTTCGTTCGTCTGGATTTTCGCCGGC
>JAEUMU010000067.1 GCA_016791325.1 Hyphomonadaceae bacterium | reverse complement strand
AGCGAAGCAGCGCGCACCGGCCCGGCGGCGGCGCGTAACCGCGCCCTGGCGGCGGCGAATGGCGCGTGGATCGCCATTGTCGATAACGACGACTTCATCGCCCCGCACCGGCTGGCGCACCTGATCGACGCCGCAGAGCGCGACGGCGCCGACATCGCCGCTGACGATCTGCACATCTTCTACGAGGACCATGCCACCCCCGCGCACCGGCACCTGCAGGGCCCGCTGGCGCAGGCGCCGCGCTGGATCAGCGCGCTCGATTACGCAGCAAGCAACGTGATGTTCGCCAACGATGCTGGGCTTGGCTACCTGAAGCCCGTGTTTCGCCGTGAAGGGCCTTATGGCGCGCCGCGCTATGATGAGACGCTGCGCATCGGCGAAGATCACAATCTGATCCAACGCATGCTGATCGCTGGGGCGCGCATGCGCATCTATCCAGAGCCGCTTTACCATTACCGCAAACACGCCGCTTCCATTTCCCATCGTCTCGGCACGCCTGCGATCGAGGCGATGTTGGCGGCGCACGCGGGGCTTAACGCCGGCGATGACGCGCAGCTGAAACGAGCGCTGGGCCGCCAACGCCGCGCATTGGAACGCGCGCACGCCTACGCCCGCTTGATCGATGCGCTGAAGGCGCGCGACGCCGCGGCGGCGTTCAAGGCGGTGGCGGCGCGGCCATCTGCAGTCACGCTTCTGAGCCAACCGATCGCGGCGCGGATGCGCCGCCTCACACGCGGCTAGGCGAACGCCTCCCGCACGACCCCGGCATGGAGCGCCCCGCGCAAGAGCGCTGCGCGGGCACGCACCGGCGACCATGCCGTCACCATCGCCGCCAGCGCGCAATAGGCCGCTTTCAGCGCCGCCGGCGCCGCCACCGAAACCGGCGGCGCGCCCCCTGCACGCAGCATGCGTGCATGCGTGCGTCCGGAGCGGAAGGCGCGCGGCAGCAGCCAGCCCATGCGCGCACGTGCCGCCGGCGTGGGTTCATGCGCCACCGCTTCGGGGCAATAGCCCAGCTTGGCGCCGGCCCGGTGGAGGGCGGCGAAAAACATGGTGTCCTCCCCCCCGGCGCCGAAAGCGGGATCGAACCGATGCGCGCCGACCACGGCGCGGCGCATGATGACGTTGCCGGCGTAACCGGTGTCGATCACGCCATTGCCGCGAATGGCCGGGCGCACGGAATGGAAATCCCCTTCCCGCGCCCAGCGCGGAGCGTTTGCTTCATAACGGGCGAGAACAGGACCAAAAACAACGTCGGCCGCTTGGGCTTCCAGCGCGTCAACCAGCGCCCGAAGCCAGCCCGGTTCAGCCACCTCATCGTCATCGATGAACGCTACCAGTGGCGCCCCTGCTGCACTTAAACACGCGTTTCGCGCGATTGAGATGTTCCGCGCGGGCGCGTGAAGGTAGAGAATTTCCACACCGAGACTGGCGCGCGCGGCTGCGACCTCCGGCTCGGCGGTCGGAGTATCGTCATTATCAGCTACGATGATCCGGAAAGCCGGCGCCCGTTGTTGGGCGGCGAGCGAAGCCAGCGCCTGGCGCACCGCCGGACGGCGGAAGGTGCAGACGCACACGTCCACCTGCGGCGGCGAACCGCCCGCTCCGTAATGCGCGTTTTCCGACATCACCTTCTCGACCCGACGTGCGGCGTTGCGCAGCAGGATTCGGTCCAGATTAATACGCCGACGCCGCTTGCCAATGGTGCAGGACTTGCCATGAAATCGGCGACGCGGGGACAAGCAGAGGCCGTGCGGGCGGCCTGGACGACGCCAATGGGCAAGTGCGCCAAAATGTTACGCGCAACCGCCTTGGGGCGGCCGATGGACCGTGTCCTGAAATGGAACGCCGGGAGCGCCCGGCCATGAACGCCACCGTCGCGGTCATCATAGCCGCCTATAACGCCGAAGCCACGCTGGAGCGGGCTATCGACTCGGCGCTCGCGCAGCCCGAGACCGCACAGGTGTGCGTTGTCGATGACGGCTCGCGCGACGGCACGCTGGCGGTGGCGCGCGCGGCCGCCCTGCGCGACGCGCGCGTGCTGGCGCTGACACAAGTCAACGCGGGCCCAGCGGCGGCGCGCAACGCCGCCATAGCCGCCACCACCGCACCCTGGATCGCCATCCTCGACAGCGACGATTATATGCTGCCTGGGCGGCTGGCGACGCTGATGGCGGCGGCGGAAGGCGCCGATTTCGTCGCCGATGCGCTGATGCGCGTGCGCGAGGAAGATCCCGCGCCCGCGTTGAACGGAACGGGCTTCACGCCCACCACGCTCGACTTCGAGAACTTCGTGCGAGGCAATATGTCCGTGGCGCATGGGCTCGATCTGGGCTTCCTGAAACCCGTGATGCGGCGCGGTTTTCTGGAAACGCATGCGCTGACGTATCGCGGCCTGCGGCTGGGCGAAGATTATGATTTCTACTGCCGCGCGCTGCTGCATGGGGCGCGCTTTCTTGTGGGCGGGTCCGCCGGCTATATCTCGATCGACCGGCCCGGATCGCTCAGCAACGACCACACCGCCGAAGATCTGCGCCAGATGCGCGATTGCGACAGCGCTTACCCCGCCATTCGCCCGCTGACCAAGCGCGAGCGCGACGTGCTGCGCCAGCACTGGGCGCGGGTGGATTGCCGGCTGCAATGGCGGCTTTTGATCGATGCGGTAAAGCGGCGCGACGCTATGGCCGCGATCTCGACATTCCATTCTCCGCCCGCAGCGCGCTATCTTGCCGCGCGCCTAGGCGAACAATTGTGGCAGCGCGGGCCGCTGCGGGTGTGGCTGACGGTAGCTTCGATGTTCAGCCAGGGCGAAGCGCCGCCCGGCGTAGTAGCTTAATCGCCACACAGTAAACGCGCCGCGCACCAAGCGCCCGCATCCCTTTCGCCCGCCTCTTGCAGCGGGGGTTCGAGAGCTTAGAAAGACGAAGAGGGTGGTCCCATGTCGATGCCGTTTTGGCACACAAGACGCGCGTTTTTGCGCACGCTGGCGTTGGGCGCCGGCGCCAGCGCGCTGACAGCATGCACCACGCCCGCAGGCACTGAAGCCGATCTGCAGCCGACTGAATACCGGCTCGGCCCCGGCGATCAGTTGCGCATCACGGTGTTCAACGAAGCCGATCTCACCGGCCAGTTCCAGGTGGGCTCGCAAGGGGTGATCGCCTACCCGCTCGTCGGCGACGTGCGCGCCGCCGGGCTGACCATTCCGGAATTCACCACGGCGCTGCAAACCGCACTTCAGGGCTTCATCCGCTCACCGAACGTGAGCGTGGAGGTTTCCAACTATCGGCCGTACTTCATCCTTGGCGAAGTGAACCGGCCGGGCACCTATGAGTATTCAACCAATCTGACCGTGTTCAACGCGGTGGCCGCTGCGGGCGGATTCACCTATCGGGCGAACCGCCGTCGCGTTTACATCAGGCACGCGAACGAACCGGAAGAGCACGCCTACGCGCTGACCATCACCACGCCGGTGCTGCCTGGCGATACGGTGCGGATCGGCGAACGCCTGTTCTAAGCGCCTCGGCGCCGAGCATGCATGGGGACGTACTGGACACGACATTAACCGAGGCGTTGTGCTAGGTTGACGCCGTGTCCGAAGGGCGCGTGCGCGCGCTCGCAATTTTGGACAACGCCCAAAAGCGCGACAGGCGCGAGGGCTGGGGTGCGTCGATGAACATCATGAACAATGAGCCGGCTGCGCCCTCCTCCCCCGGGATGCCGTCTCAGCCGCAAGGCCTGGCGGAGCTGCTGGGCATCACCGCCGCGATGCAGATGCTGCGGCGGCGGCTTGTCATCATGGCGTTGGTGGGCGCGACGGCCGCTGTGGCCGGGTTCTCCTTCCTGATGCTGCAAACGCCCATCTACGGCGCCACCGCGCTGGTGATGATCAATCCGCGCCAGGAGCGCGTTCTGGGCACCGAAGATGTGGTCGGCCAGCTGCCACGCGAATCCTCGGCCATCGATTCCGAAATTGAATTGCTGCGCTCGCCGGCGCTGATGAACGAACTGGCGGACGCGCTGGGCTTGACGCGAGCAGGAGAAAACAACGCCGGCGTCATCCGCGGGCTGGCGGGTTCGCTCAACGTGCGCCGCCGGGGCCTCACCTACGTGATCGAGATCAGCGCCCGCTCGACCGATCCCGCACGTGCGCAGCTGATCGCCAACACCTACGCCGATGTTTACATCGCCAGCCAAGTCAACGCCCGGGTCGACACCGCCCAGCGCGCCAATTCGTGGCTGGCCCGCCGCCTGGCGGAACTGCGAGATGATGTGCAGGCCAAGGAGAGCGCGGCGGAGACATTCCGCGTGCAGTCGGGACTGATGGCCGCACAAGGCTCATCGCTGGTGGAACAACAAATCACCAACGTGCAGTCCCAGGTGCTTCAGGCGCAGGCCGATTTGGCCGAGCGTGAGGCGCGCCTGCGCCAGCTGCAGGAATTGCGCACTTCCGGCGCTTCGATCGAAACCATCGGCAATGTGATCAACTCGGAAACCATCCGCTCGCTGCGCGCGCGTGAGGCCGAAATCGCGCAACGCCAATCGGAACTGGAGCTGCGCTATCTGGAAACGCACCCGGCGGTGCAATCCGTGCGCGCCGAACGCGCCGACGTGCAGCGGCAGATCCAGGCGGAAATCCAACGCATCTCCGCCAGCTTGGCTGGCGAAGTCAGCGTGGCGCGCGCGCGGCTGCAAACGCTGCAAGCTTCACTGCGGGCCACGACGGGCGATCTCTCCAGCAATTCCTCGGAAAGCGTTCGCCTGCGCGAGCTCGAGCGCGAAGCGGCGGCCAGCCGGGGCGTGTATGAAAGCTATCTGCAGCGTTATCAGGAAATCGCCGATCAGGATCAGCTCAACATTTCCGATGCGCGACTGATGGCCTATGCGGCGCTCCCGCTTTCGCCGACCTCGCCGCAATTGCGCATTTCTCTGGCGCTGGCGATTGCGCTTGGCCTGTTCCTGGGCTTCGCCGCCGGAGTGATCGCCGAACTGTTCGACCAATCGGTGAAGAACGCGGACGATCTGGAAGCCAAGGTCGGTTATCCGGCCATCGCTTCGATCCCCGCCATCTCCAAGCGCATGATGCGCCAGATGCCCCCGGCCGAACGCCACCCATCGGGCTATCTGGTGGGGCGGCCGATGTCGGCGTTCACCGAAGCGCTGCGCGTGCTGCGCACCGTGATCGTTTACGCCAAGCTCGACCTTTCGACCAAAGTGGTGGCCATCACCTCGGCCCTGCCCGACGAAGGCAAAACGACTATCTCCATGTGCCTGGCGCGCGTGGCGGCGATGTCGGGCCAACGCGTGGTCGTGGTCGATTGCGACCTGCGCAAGCACAGCATCAACGACGTCGTCGATATTCAGTCCGATGTCGGCATTCTGCAGGTGCTGGCTGGCGAAACGCCGTGGCGTTCGGCGATCGTGCGCGATCCCAATTCCGATGCGCACGTGCTGCCTGTGGCGGTCTCAGGCTTCACGCCGCGCGATGTGTTCGGCTCGGACGCGATGGCGCGGCTGGTGGAAGAGTTGCGCGGTCACTACGATCTCGTGATCCTCGATTGCGCGCCGATCCTGGCGGTGGCTGAAACGCGCATCCTGGTGAAGCACGCCGATACGGTTGTGGTGGTAGCGCGGGCGGGGCGCTCGGCAATCGGCGCGGTGCGCACCGCGATCTGGCAGACCGAGCAAGCGGGCGGCAAGGTGCTGGGCGTGGCGCTGAATTGCGTCGAGCCGCAATGGCGCTCCTACGCGGACTCGCTCTACTTCTACCAGTCCAAGTCGTACTACAGCGTCTCCTGACGCTCTGGCGCGCGCATGCATGTGGCCTATTTTGCGCATGAGCTGGCGGACGCTGCGGTGCAAAAGCGGCGCGCCATGCTCGAACAAGCGGGCTGCACGGTAAGCCTGCTGGGGTTTGCGCGCGATCGCGGCGCCGGCGCGCCGGAAGCGCCAGGCGCGCATGTGCTGGGCCGCACACGCAACGGGCGCTTTGTTGAACGCGTCATGGCGATCGCGGCGGCTTTGCCCAAAGCACGCGCGCTGCGCCGCGAATGGGCCGGCGCCGACGTGCTGATCGCGCGAAATCTGGAAATGCTGATGCTGGCGCGGATGCTGACCTTCGGGCAAACCAAGCCGCGTATCGTCTATGAGTGCCTGGACATCCACCGGCTGGCGCTTGCTGGCGGGCCGGCCGGGGCGCTGGTACGGGCGCTTGAGCGGGCTTGCATGAAGCGCGCGGCGCTGATCGTGACCTCTTCGCCGGCGTTCGAGCAGCACTATTTCCGCACGCGCCAAGGCTATCGCGGGGAAGTTCTGCTGCTTGAGAATAAAGTATTGGGCGAGGCGGCTGCGGCTGCGCCGGCGCCTGCGGGCCCGCCCTGGCGCATCGCCTGGTGCGGCGTGCTGCGGTGCCGGCGCAGCTTCGATTTGTTGCGCGCGATCGCGGAGGCGCAAGCTGGGAGAGTGTTGATTGATCTGTGGGGCGCGCCGGCGTTCGATCAAATTCCAGACTTCCACGAACAGCTCGCCGCGTCGCACAACATCGCCTATCGCGGCCGCTATACACCGGAGCAACTCCCCGCGATCTACGCCGATGCGCACTTCGCCTGGGCGGTCGATTTCTACGAACAGGGCGGCAATTCCGACTGGCTGCTGCCCAACCGCCTTTACGAAAGCCTTGCTTTCGGCGCCACGCCTATCGCCGCCGCCGGCGTTGAGACCGCACGCTGGCTAAGCGCGCGCAATGTGGGCGTGGTGCTTGAGGCGCCGCTGGAGGAAAGCCTGCCGGCTTTCCTCAATGCGCTGACGCCTGACGCCTACGCCCGCGCCGCCGCCGCCGCACGCGGGCTCGATCCGGAAGCGACGCGCTTCACCGCGATCGCGTGCCGCGCCTTCGCCGACAAGTTGGCGAGGTTGGCGGCATGAGCCTGCTGATCGTCATCCCCTGCTTGAACGAGGAGCGCCATCTGCCGGGGCTGCTCGCTTGGCTGCGCGCCGATCCGGCGGCGGCGGACGCGCGCATCGTGGTGGCCGATGGCGGCTCCACCGATGCGAGCGCCGAGATCGTGCGCCGCGCGGCGGAGGAAGACGCGCGCGTCGTGCTGCTGGAAAATCCCAAGCGCTTGCAGAGCGCAGGCGTGAACTTGGCGGTGGCGCGTTACGGCGATGGCGCGGAGTGCTTCGTGCGCGTGGATGCGCATGCGGGGTATCCGCCCGATTTCCTGTCCCGGCTTTTGGACGCCTATCGTGAAAGCGGCGCGCAATCGGTGGTGATTTCGATGCGGGCGGCGGGAGACGCCTGTTTTCAGCGAGCGGCGGCGGCCGCGCAGAATAGCGTGCTTGGCGCGGGCGGATCGGCCCATCGCAAGGGGGGAGCGCGGCGCTGGATCGATCACGGCCATCACGCCCTCTTCAACACCGAAGCCTTCCGCGCCGCCGGCGGCTACGACGAGAGCTTCAGCCATAACGAGGACGCCGAGTTCGACACCCGCCTCACGGCGCGGGGCGGAAAAATCCTGCTCGCGGCCGATGTGCTGATTGATTATTACCCGCGCCGCACCGCGCGCGCGTTGGCCCGCCAATATTACGCGTATGGCGCCGGGCGCGCCCGCACGGCGCGAAAGCACGCCGCGCCGCTGAAGCCGCGTCAGCTGCTGCCATTGGCGGTGGCGCCGGCGCTGGCGCTGGCCTGCCTGACGCCGCTGACACTCTGGGCGGCCGCGCCGGCGGGCGCATGGCTGACGCTGACGTTAGGGTACGGCGCGGTGCTGGGCGCGCGCGAGCGTAACGTCTGCGCCATCGCCTGCGGCGTTCCCGCGGCGATCATGCACGCGGCGTGGTCGATTGGGTTTTTGCGCCAGGCGCTGGCCGGCGCCCTCAGGCCTGAGCGCGCCGCCGGGCAAGCGCCTCACTCCGCCTAGCGCTCTGCGCCGCGGACGCCTGCCTCGGCTTCCAGAGTTCACCCCGATCGCGCAGGCTGCGCAGGCCATCCCACAAGAGCAGCACATCAAGGCCAAGCGACCAGGAAAGCGCATAGACCTTGTGCTGGGTGGCGCGCTCCTGGCCCTCCTCGGCGACGCTGGCGACATCGACCACGCCGGGGCGGGCGCTGAGATAATAGCGGCGGCTGCCCGGCAGAGCCTCAACCTCGGCGCTATCCAGCGGCGTGGGGCCGACAAGCGAAAGTTCACCGCGCAGAACGTTGATAAGGCGCGGTAAAGCACTAAGCGCCCGACGCCACTTTGCGTGCGACGCCTCAGCTTGCGCGGCGATTTTGCCCCAATCGTTCGCCGGCGCCGGCGCTTCCTCCGGCGCGCCGGGCACCCGCAAGCGCTCGATCACTGCGCTCGGTGGATCGAGGCGCAACCTGAGGCAGCGAAATGGCGCGCCGCCATAGCCAATTTTCTCGTCGGAAACGAAAACGGGGGCGGGATGTTGCAACTTGGCGCTGAGCGCCGCGATCAGCATCACCGGGGCCCAGAGAGGCGCGCTCAACAGCGTCAACAGCAGGTCAAAGGCGCGCTTGGGCCAGCCGCCGAGCACGCTGTCATAAGAGATGACGGGCGCAGACGCGAGATCGCGGCGAAGCGCGGCCTCGAATGCGGAGCACTCTTCCGCACTCTCAGCCTTCGGCTGGCCTTCTGACCCGCGAGGCATTTGGACTAGCATGAGTTTTCGGAACCTCGACGTTCGCGAGATAGGTAACCCTAACGCAAGTTACAGCCCCGCGCGAGGCTGGACTGACTATAAATTCCCGTATCCTGGCGCGAGGCCGATTGCGCATGCACTGGCGGATGCACGAGCGCCTGAACCTGGCGCCGTGGCGCCGCACTGTGGATAACTCCGTCAGGGCTCAGGGAACTTGCCGTGGAGCAGCGAAATGGGGTCGAAAGCAGCGGCGCATCACTCTAAACGTGCAATCGCAAACGGCGAAGCAAGATGCGTCGTCGCAACCGAACGACAATGATAACGGCGCGGGAGAGCAGGAAATTACCACCACGCCCCTGACGACCCATGATGCGGCGCCCGAAGGGCTCGCCGCAGCGCCGCTCCGCCGGCGCCGTCGGGCGTTCGAGCCGCGCCAGCCTTCGCTCGCGCTTTCGCGGGTGAAGCGCGCGCTGCGCCGGCAGGCGGGGCCATTTTTCTTGGCCGTGCTCGTGATCGTCGCCATCGGTTGCGGCTTTGAGATGCTCAGTGGGGCGCCGGTTGAACTGGCGCTGCCGCTTTGGCTTGCCATCGGCGCGGGCGCGGCCTTGGTGGTGACGCTGTTCCGCGAGTTGAACCGCAACACCATCGTCTCGCTTTCGAGCCTCGGGCAGCATCGCGGCTACGCCGTGCTCGGCGCGGCGCCCGAACTCAACGCGGCGGCGTTGCGGCAATTACCGCCGGACGCGCGCACGCCGCTCGGCTGCGTGACGTGGCAGCCGGCGTCTGCGTTTGCAGCGTCCTTCCGTGACTTGCAGGCGGCGGTCGCGCCGGACGGCGTAGTTGCGTTTATCGCGCCGGGCGTGAACGAAGGCGCGACGACGGCCGCGTTGTGCACGGCGGCCAGCGCGATGCAGCAAGGCCGGCGCGTGATCGTGATTGATTGCGACGTGCGCCGCCGTTCGCTCACGCGCGCGTTGGGCCGCGACCCTAGCGCAGGCGTGATGGAAGCGGCGCAGCAGCCGGATGCTTGGCGCAGCTTCGTCGATCACGAGGATGAAACCGGCCTGCCCTTCATAGCCGCCGCGGCGCCTGCGAGCCCCTGGCAGACGCTATACGGGGCGCCAGGCTTTGAGGCGCTGATCAACAAGGTGCGCGCAGAGTATGATCTGGTGGTGCTTGATTGCCCACCGGCGCTGGGCAACGCCGAAGGCGGCCTGATCGCGCGGCTGGCGCATCGCTGCGTGGTGGTGACGGTTTGGGACGATACGCCGTTGAGCGCCGTGCGCGCGGCGATGCGGATGCTGCGCACACGTTCCCGCGTAACGACGGCGCTTTACGTCAATCGCGTGCCGGCAGGGTTTCGCTTCGGGCGCTTGCGGCCGGAATAGAGCCGCGCGCGGCGAGCATGCCTTCCGGCGCCAGCGCCCCGCCGATGGCGATAGCCAATTGCGGAAACACAGGCGCAAGGTTGCCGGCGAATTCCGCCGCGTGCGCCCAATCCGGCGTGGCTGGGCGCGCCATCACCTTCACCTTACCGATCTTGTTCGTGCGCTTGATCAGATTTTGGATGAAGGGCGCGGCCGCCCCACCGCCGACGGCGACAGACTGAAGCTCCGTAGCGCCATCCGCGCGCGCTTCATCTGCGAGCAGCTTCATCGCGTGCTGATAGGCTTCGCCCAGCGTGCCAGCGAAGCCGCGGAAATCTCGATCCTGCTCCAGATCGCGCAAGGCGATTTTCAGCGTGCGGCCGTCGAAGCGAAAGCTGGCGTGGCCCGACGCGAACAGCGCCTCCTTGAAATCGCGCATCTCGCTCTTGAGCATGCGCCAGAGCGCGGTTTGCGCTTGGGGCGTTTTGGCGCGGCTCTTGGCGAGCGCGACATTGACGATGATGTTGTCGATGAAATCGCCAGCTTGTTTGAGCGTGACGCGCGCTTGCGGCAGTTCGTGATAGCCTTTGGCCGCTTGCCCCGCGAGGGCGGTGATGTCGGTGGTGCCGGCGCCCATGTCGAGCACGGCGAGGTGTGTGGCGGCGCTGCCAAGGCCGATGGCCGTGTAGGCGGCGGCCGCAGTTGCTTCGAAAATGAGGCCGATCTGGATTGGAGTCGGCGCGGCGCGGGCTGCGCGCACGGCCTCTCGCGCCGCCTCCAGATCGACGCCGGCGGGATCGAGCAAGCGCTGCCCAATATTGCGACACACGGTTTCAGCCTCGGCGAACAGGCCGGCCACCGCGCCATGCATGCGTGCGCCATCACCGCCGCGCCACGCGGGCGCAGCGTAGCGGCGTTCGAAGCTGTCGACTTGAGAAAGCATGCGATCAGCGGCGAGGCCGCGCACCATCGCCGCCTGCAAATAGGCGAGATAAAGCACGATGAGATCACGCAGAACAAAACTGCGCGTCGGATCAATCGACGCCGGCGGCACGGTTTCCAACGCGCGCTCAAGATCGCCCGCGCTCAGCAATGTCTTGAAGGAACGCAACGCAGCGCGCTTTTCCTGCGCCAGCGCGTCTGCGCGGGCGATGGCCGCGCTGCCGAACAGAACATGCGGCGCTTCAACGAAGACGGCGCTATCGAGCAGGAACGGATTGCCGGCGCCGGCGGGATCCAACATTAGCGGGCGCACGGAGGCCGGAGAGAAACGCTCCCACGACGCGCGCGGCGCCGCCGCCGCCTTCGAGAAGGCGGTGCCGAAATCGATGCAGAGCACCCAACCGCTGCTCATCGCTTTCGCCGCGGACTCACGGGCGTAGCTTCCGCCTTGACCAAGATGGTCTCTCCCCGGACGACACCCGGTATTACAATACGCACATCTTTGGGTTGCTTGGAACTGATCTTTATCAATACATGGCGGTTGGGGTCGAATGCTGCGCGTGCGCCCGCTTCCTCGAGGCGCGTCAGCCCTCGTTTGCGCGCCGCCTGCCCCAGGGATTGGCGCAGCATCGCCAGCGCGCCTTCCACCGCGGGCCCGCTCTTTTTCACCAGCCGGGTGAGTACGTCCGCATCAGCCAGCGCACGCGCGAGCGCGGCGTCGGCTTCGGCCCATGCAGCCTGCGCCAAGGCCTCGACCATAGCCCCGGCCTGCGGCGCGCGTGTCGGCTTGGGTTTCTTCGCCCCAGCCCGCTTCTTCGCGGGCGGTGATTGCTTCTTGGCTGTACGCGCCCGGCTAGAGCCGGAGGCGGACGCCGAGCGTGAACGCGTTGACATCAAAGTCACGATAGCGATCGGCGCCATCGGACTCGAGACTGTCGAACCGGTAGCGCCCGAATAGGACGACACGGCGGTTCAGCAGATAATCAACGCCCGTGTCCGCGCGCACGTAATCGTCAGTGCGGTTGAGCACCTCGTAATCGTGCTGCCCGGCGGCGACGCCGGCGGTGAGGATCAGATTGCGTTGGAGTTCGTGATCGATGCGCGCGCTATATTCGGTTTGCACATAGGGCGAGCCGACGGTGCCGCCGGCGTCTTGCACACTCCTGTTGGCGTGGAAGTTCAGTGTGGTGAGTTGGGTGATGTACCATTCAAGATGGCCAGCCACCGCCACTCCATCGAAAGAGCGGCCGAAATTGTAATCGCGCTCATACTGGCCGACGCTGAGCTCGCCATACATGAGATCGGTGAAATTGATGCTGACGCCGGCGAGATAGGTGCGCCCTTCGGAGCCCTGGGTCGGCGCGTTGTGATAGTCACGCTCGTCGGCGATGGCCTGCAGCAAGATGCCGACGCGCGGAGCAACCTCAAAATCGCCGCGTACACTGGCAATGTGATCGGTGGCGTCGCGGAAATCCTGATCGAGCGCCCCCACATCATCGTAATCGTATTCGACCGATTCCAGTCGCCCGCGCAGGCGCAAGCGGTTGAACGTATGTTGCGCTTCGCCCCAATAGGCGGTGCGCGTGAATTCGACCGGCGCGTTGGCGATCAACGCATCGGGATCGGTGCGCGGCTCAATCTCTTGAGAGTGCCGCGCGCCCACGCGCAGGAGCGAGTCACGGCCGATGTCGAGACGGCCTTCCGCGCCGACATAGGAGGTCGTTGCGTCTTCGCTCGAGAAATCCTGGTGCGAAGACGTGGCTCCGCCCGCCTCGAACGCAACCTCATGGCGGCTCCATGTGGAGGCGAGACGCGCGCGCGGGGCGACAGTGAAGAACAGGTCGCTCTGCTCATTGGTTTCCGTCGCGAACAAGTTGTCCGTTTGCGTCGCTGAGAAATCGACAGAGGCGTCGAGTTGAAACGCGCCAAAACGCAGGCCGAGCGGATCAAAATCCGGGCGGGCGCGATCCCGCACCGAGACGTTGCGCTCGATATCCTGCGCGAAGGCGTGAACGGGCAGCGCCGCGATCAGCGACGCCGCGAAAAACGAAAGTGCGGGATGAACGCGCAAAGTGAGATCCCCTAGGCCGGCCGGGACGCGCATCTCCCCCCGCGCGTTGCGGCGATCAAACAATGCGCCCGAGTTAGACCCGCGCGCAACGCGTTGCGCGCGAGGCGGGAAAGTGTGCGCCTGCTCACCCGAAGGGTTCCGGTTGTTCGCCATTGGCGCGAATCTCCACTGCGGCGGGCTGTCGCACTCACCTACGCTCGGCCAAGCGCTTGTCGCCCTGTGACGGGTGGAATTTGCCGTTGAAGCGTTAACGGAGCCCGCACGTGCGCGGCTCTTCACAACTTTTGCTAGAAACCAGCGAAAGCCTGCCGCACCATGCCGATGCCGGCCTCCCCGGCGGCCCAAATTAACATCCAAAAAACAGTGCAGTAGAAAAGGAGACCGGAGACAATCATCCAGCGCGGAACCAGACGTTCCCGCGATGATTTCAAGGGTTCGGCAGGCGGCTGGACAGCCCGCTGTTCATCCCTGGGTTGAGGGCGGCGCAGTGCGCCCACGCACGTAAACTCCGTTGCTTCTTGTGCCGCCGACTCAGGCCGGGCCGATTAGTAAGACTAATCCCCAGAGGCGAGCGCGCAAGGGAGCCAACGCAGCGCCACCCCTAAAGAGAGACTATGATTGCATTGCAGCATGAACGCATGCCAAAGGTTATCAAGCCATTAGCGGAGGGAATGGCTGGGGGTTAACGGACGCATGGCAAACCAAATGATCGAGACGGGGTCCGCGGTGCGGCTTCCGTTTCGGAGCCGGCAGAATGCGGGCGAACGGTTTCGGGCTGCGGAATCGCGCGTAGCGCACCGCATCACCGATCGTCGTCTGATCCGCAAAGTTCGCGCAGCGAACGGACGCGCCAAGCGCGCGTTCGACATCATCGCCAGCGTCTCCGCGCTGCTGTTCTTCCTGCCCGCTTTCCTCACCATCGCCTTGGTCATCAAGCTCACCGATCGCGGGCCGGTGTTTTACAAGCACACGCGCGTCGGCCGCCAAGGCGCGCGCTTCCAGTGCTTGAAATTCCGCACCATGGCCACCGATAGCGAAGCGCGCCTGGCGCACATTCTGCTGACCGATCCCCAAGCCGCTGAGGAATGGCAAAGCAGCCAGAAGCTGCGCAACGATCCGCGCATCACCAAGATCGGGGCGTTCCTGCGCAAGACCAGCCTCGATGAGCTGCCGCAATTCTGGAACGTGCTGATGGGCGATATGAGCGTGGTGGGCCCCCGCCCGATCACGCGCGCGGAGCTCAATCGTTACGGCAAGGACCGGCGCTTCTATCTGCTGGTGAAGCCGGGCATCACCGGCCTTTGGCAAGTGAACGGGCGCTCCAGCACAGGCTACGAAAAGCGCATCGACTATGACCGCGAGTATCTCGAAGAATGGTCGTGGCTCGGCGAAATCTGGATCCTGGTGATGACACTGCCGGCGGTGCTGCGCACAAGCGACGCCTGCTAGCTTCTTGGCGTGAAGGCCTTTTCGCCCGGCCGCGGCTCACGCGGCTGAATTGGCTTAAATATACCGGTTCCGGTCATTAAGAGGCGCTCGCCGCACCACACCCGTCCGCGCACGACGAACAGATCATCCGCGCGCGACAGCAGTTCGCCCCCGCCTTCCACCCAATCGCCGACGCGCGCGCTCGACAAGAAATCGCACATCAAACGCACGGTGACCCAATAGGATGAGGTCTCCACCGCGACGACGTGCCCCCACGACAGATCCGCGAACGTCATCAGCATGCCGCCATGGGCGTTGAGCATGCCGTTGGCGTGATGGGGCAGGACACGAAACCCCATGCTCGCGCCATCGGGGCCGCTGCGGCGATAGAGCGGGCCAACCTGGCCGACAAACCCGCGGCGCCAATCGAGCGCTTCGTAGCCAGGGGGAATATCTGCTTCCGGCGGTGCTTGTTCATCATCGGACATGCGCTTCGCTTAGCGCAGTCACCGCCAATGACAAAGGGCGTGGCAATGCCACGCCCCTCGCCTAGCGTCAGAGCGGGCCCTCACCCTAATCGATGATCAGGTCGCCTTCGTCGAAGTCGTCGATGAACACTTCCTCGGTCGGCGCAGCCGGCTTGCCTGCGCCGGTGCGCGGCATGCCGTTGATCATATCGCTGCGCACGTCGAAGCGGGCGGCGCGGATGGCGGGATGGAAACCGACATTGTGCAGCAACACGGTGACGTGCTGGCCGCGCGCGGCCCAGTAAGCCTCGATCTTGGCCTTCAGCACCGCCGCACCTTCGCGCGAGCAATAATCGGCGGGTTCGGCCTCAGGCCGGAAGGCGGCGAATTCGTCTTTATCGTGAAGCGCGTACATGGACTGTCTCTGCCTATTCGGACGCAAGGCGAAGCTCCGTTCGCCGTAGAGATGACAAAAACAAGCGCACGCGAATATTGCACAGAAGGAAGAGATGACGGCCTAGCCGTCACCGGTGTCAGATCGGTCTCCGGCCTAGGCGTTGAGTTTAGTCCGAACGGCCTAGCCCGTCAGGCGGGGTGGCCTGCGCAGGGCCGAGGCCTGATGCTTTGCTGCGGAAATGACGGTCGCAAAACCCCTTATCGTTGTTGCCGAGGACGACGTGTTCTCGCGCGAGGCGCTGGCGTTGATCCTTTCGGATTGGGGCGCGGAGGTGGTATTGGGCGCCGATGAGCGCGAGATCGAGGCCGGGCTCGGCGGACGCTGGGCCGAATTGGCCTGGATTATCACGGATTTCCACTTGGGCCCCGAAAGCGACGGGGTAACATTGGCGCAACGACTCGTGAATCGGGCGCCGCAAGCGCGCGTGCTGGTTCTTTCGGGTTCGTTTCATGGCCGCGCGCCAGCAGTGGCTAAGCTGGCGGGCTACGACGTGATGCACAAACCGGCCCGCGCCGACGCGATTGTTGCTTGGTTGGAGCGCGCCTGAAAGGGACGCCCGCGCATGCCAACGCGATTGCTCCGCAGCGAGGACGGCGTCATTCGCGCCGACGCCATCCTGGCTTGGGCCGTGCTGCTTGTGGCGCTGGTCATCGTGGCGTTCAGCAGCGTGGCGGTTTCCGAGCTGACATTGCACGCGCGCACGCTGCAGACCATCTCCACCGCACGGGCCATTCGCGAAGAGACGCTGAACTTTGTGATCGCGCTGGCGGAAAGCGAAGGCGCTAGCGGCCCAGCGCGAACCGAAGCGCATGCGCGCGCGGAAACGCATTTGGCGCGTTTCGCCGAGCTTACAGCGCAAAACCCGGCCATCGTGGAAGATGCGGCGGAAATCC
>JAEUMU010000025.1 GCA_016791325.1 Hyphomonadaceae bacterium | reverse complement strand
GAAGAGGCGCGCGTGCGGCTTGATCTGGGCGCGCTGCTGCAATCCATCGCCGACGACCATGCGGAGGCGGGCCGCGATGTACGTTTTGAAGGCGAGGAGCGCCTGGTGATGACCGGCCAATCGCTAGGCCTGAAGCGGTTGTTCTCGAACCTGGTGGATAATGCGCTGAAATATGGCGCCAGCGCGCGCATCACGCTGCGGCGTGAGGAGGGCGGCGTTGTTGTCGATGTCGCCGATGATGGGCCGGGCGTGCCGCGCGCGCAGCGTGAAACCGTGTTCGAGCCATTCGTCCGGCTCAACGAGGAAGGCACGCGCGGCGCGGGTCTGGGCCTCGCCGCCGCCCGCTCCATCGCCCGCGCCCACGGCGGCGACGTCGTGATCCTCGACGCTGAGCATGGCGCCCTGCTGCGGGTCACGCTGCCGGGTTAGTCGCTCCCCCTGAATCGCCCGTCGCCTTCTTCGGTCACCAGCACCACGTTGGGGTTCTCCGTCGCGGGTTCTTCGAACAGGCCGATGTCGAGATCGGCTTGCGGTTCGGGGCCGCGCATGGGAGCTGCGACGCGTTCGGCCAATTCGATGCGCTCCACCGGCGCAAGCGGCGCGGCCACGCCTGGCGCATGCATCGGGCGCCAGAATGTGATCTCCACAGCGAACTTGTTTTCGCGTTCGACGATCTCGCCGAGGCCGCTTTCGATGAGTGCGCCCCAGCGCCGCCGCGCTTGCTTGTGATCCTTATAAAGGCCGGGCAGCACCTCGTGGGCGAGCTCGGCCGGCGTCTGCAGCAGTGCGCGCGCTTCTTCCGGCGTGCGCGCACGACCGAGCGGGCGCTTGGCCGCGGCCTCGCCAGTGCGCGCCACAGGCGCGGGCGGCGCGGGGCGCCAATACCGCATCGTCACCCGCCAGGCGCCGTCATGCCATTGAAGCTCATAGAGGCCGGAGCCGTAAAGTTCCGGCACCGCCGCTTCCGCCGCCTGAGGGCTTTCGAATGTCTCCGCCAGCTCCTCAACGGCCAGGAACACCGGCCCTCCGGCCAAAGTGGTGGCCTCATCCTCCGTGCGAGCGCGCGGCGCGTCGGGGTTGCGCGCCGCGGACAAATTCGCCGCAAGGGGGAAAGTGATCATAAATTGGCCTTCCAGCCCCGCGAATTGGAGCTCTCCACCGGGCCCGGCTGACATCGCCTTGTCTTGCAGGCGGGCCAAGTTAGAAACTCATTTTCCGCGAAAAGGTGTGGGGAGCCAAGCATGTCGCATCGCCGCTGGAGTTTTGCTGCGCTGGCCTTGGCGCCGCTGATTGCGCTTGGAGCGTGCGATCAGCTGAACCAGGTGATCGATCGCGTGCGCGGCGAGCAGGCAGGCGCCACGCCGGAAACAGCAGCGCTGGCGAACGTGCCGCTGGCCGCGCGCGCGCTCTCGGGCGCGGTGCAGCCGCAGGATCAGGTCGCGGCGCTGTTGGCGCCGGCGCCGGTGCTGGTGGCGCCTGGACAGATTATCGTCGGCGCGCCGGTGGAGCGTGAACTCGCGGAAGCTGCCAGCGAAATGGGATTGGCCAGCAATTTCGTGCGCTCGTTGCGAGCGGACGGGATGGAAGCGCTCGAGCGCTTGCCGGCGGAGGTCGTAGGCCAGGTGCGTGCGCGCGCCGAGGCGGAGGCGGCGTCCGCCGCGCGTACGCAAGTGCGCGATCTGCTGGGCCGGTTGGGCGTCGAGGGCGAGGTGGAAGCGCGCCCCGGCGGCGTGCTGACGATCAACCTCGCGCCCGATGGCGCGAGCCCGACATCGCTGCGCATGGCCCAGCAGGCCGGTGCGGAAGCGGCAGCCGCTATCGAGCAGCCGCAAGTGCTGGAATGGAACGAGGCCGATCGCTGCCCGCGCATCGTCACGCAGGGCCAGCTTGAAAACGATGTCGCGCTCGCCATGCGCTGCGCCATTCAGCGGCTGCAGGCGGCGCGGCAATTTGAATATGTGGAGCCGAACTTCATCGCCGACAGCGGCTTCTCGCTGCCGCCGCGCCAAGAACGGCCCTCACAGCCTGCGCCGCAGCCCCCGGCGCAAACAACGCCGCCGCCCCAACCGCAACAGCCTGCGCCCGCGCGCGTCGGTGGCTTTCCCAACGATCCGCTTGCGCCGTTGCAATGGCACTACCGCCCGCGCGGCACGGGCGAGGGCCTCTCGCCCGGCGGAGCCGGCTTCGCTTCGTTCTGGCAAGCAAATTTGATCGGGTCGCGTACCGTGCGCGTGGCTGTAATCGATACCGGGCTCGACACTACTCATCCCGACATCGCCAATTCGCCGAATGTCGCCGCCGGCATTGATCTCATCACCAACGCCGAGCGCGCCGGAGACGGCGATGGCCCGGACACCGACGCCATGGACGCCGGGGATCGCTGCGGCGCAGTCACGGAAAATTCGTACCATGGCACGCATGTCGCGGGGACGATCGGCGCGGCGATTACCAATGATCGCGTTGGCGTCGCAGGCGCTGCGTGGGACGTGAGCGTTACGCCGGTGCGTGTGCTGGGGCGGTGCGGCGGCGAACTGGCCGACATCGTTTCCGGCATACGATGGGCCGCGGGCTTGGCCCCAGCGATCATCAATGGCCAGCAAGTGATGAACCGCAATCCCGCCGACATCATCAATATGAGCCTCACCATCCAGACGCCGTGCCCGGCTTCGCTGCAGGCGGCGATTGATGCGGCGGTGGCGCGTAATGTCGTCATCGTTGTCGCGGCCGGCAACAAGGCGGATCAAACCGCGCGTTTTGCGCCGGCCAATTGCAACAACGTGGTGGTCGTCGGCTCTGGCGACGCACGCGGCCAGGTGGCTTTCTATTCCAATTTCGGCCCGGAGGTGGATATCCTGGCGCCGGGTGGAGACGTGTTCGCCGATAGCGACAATGATGGGCGCCCCGATGGCGTGCTCTCGACGCGCGCGACGCAATCGGGCTGCTACGATCCGCTGAACCGGTCTTCGACGGAGCGGTGCTATTATTCGTTCTTGCAAGGCACCTCCATGGCCGCGCCGCATGTTTCTGCGGCGCTGGCGCTGCTGGCTTCTCAAACGGGCCTGCGAGGACGCCAGTTGCAGGATGCGCTGCTGACGCGCGCTCTGGCCCCGCACCCGGATGGATTCGGCCAGATTGAATGCGCGCGTTCGCGCAACGCCACGCCCATCAGCGCCGGCTCGCCGACATGCGCGCGGCCAAGCGGCATGGGGGCGCTGGATCTCACCCGCGCGCTGGCCGCGCCTTAGGCGTTTGGCCTTTACCCGGAGCGCCAACATGCCCAAGCTGCCGTCATGAACGTGACCTTGCATCGCTGGTTAGGCGCGGGCGTGAGCGCGGCGATGATCGCCGTGGCGCTGAGCGTGGGTTTTGGCGCGCGGGCTCCGGCCAGGGGCCAGCCTTCGCTTCAGCAGGCCCAAGCACAGGCGCCGGCCGCGGAACCCGTGGCGTTTCTCGTGCGCTTTCGCGGCGATGGGCCGATTGCGCGCTCCCAGCGCGCCGCGGCGCAGGGGCGCATCGCCCCCGCCCAGCGCGAGATCGAAGCGCAGCTGCAGCGCCAAAGCGCATTCGCCGGCCTTTGCTTCGATCGCTTCACGGTGGGCGCGGCCGAAATCGTGTTGCGCACTTGCGCGCCGGTTGCCGCGCAAGATCGCGCCAGCGCACAGCAAAGCTGGCTACAGCGCTTGCAGGCGATGCGCGCCGTCGATTACGCCGATGCCAACGCCACGGTCAGCCAGCAGCAGCGCGCCCCGGGCTGAGGAGTATGAGCATGGATTTCGGCGCGGCCGCTTCGATTGGCGGCTTTGAAGAACGCATCGTCGCCACCGTGGATGGGCTTGCGATCTATGTGCGTGATTATCCCCCGCTTGAGCCCGCCACCGGGCTGCCGGTCATCGTGCTGCATGGATTGACACGTAACTCGCGCGATTTCGAGGTGATCGCGCCACGCATCGCCGCGTTGGGGCGGCGCGTGCTGGCGCCGGATATGCGCGGGCGCGGCAGAAGCGCCAACGATCCTGATCCGGCGCATTACGTGCCGGCCGTTTACGCGCAGGACGTGCTGCGGCTGATGGAGGCGCTGGAGATTCCCAAGGCGGTGTTCGTCGGCACCTCAATGGGCGTGCTGATCACCATGACGTTGGCGATGATGGCGCCTGATCGCATCGCCGCCTCCGTGCTGAACGATACAGGGCCGCGCCTCGGCATGCAGGGCCTTTCGCGCATCGCTTCTTATGTCGGCCATATCGTCGCGGTGGACGATTGGGACGCCGCTGCGGCCGTGATTCGCGACATTAACGGCCCCGCCTTTCCCGATCGCGCCGATGATGGGAGTTTCTGGCTGACATTCGCGCGGCGCACATTCCGCGTGCGAGAAGATGGCAAACTCGAACTCGATTACGATCCCCACATCGCGCTTTCCTTCGCCGATCTCGAAGAGGATGGGCCGGCGATTGATCTTTCACCGCTATTCCAGGCGTTGGCGGCCAAACCGGTGCTTTCGGTGCGCGGTGCGATTTCTGATATTTTGACCGAAGATACCGTGGCTCTGATGCGGGCGCTGAAGCCCGATCTGGAGGCGGTGGCGATCGAGAACATAGGCCATGCGCCCACGCTGGAAGAGCCCGAGGCCTGGGACGCCGTGCTCGATTTTCTGGCGCGCGTGGAGTGAGGCTTTAGAGCAGGCGCGCGCCCAGCGCGTTGAGCGCGTGGCGCACGCTTGCCGCCGCAAACGCCGCAATCGCGATCGTGGCGAGCACCAGCACCATGTTGCGCAGCAGCGCAAGCATGGCCTCGCGCGCGCCGCCGAAGGCCATGGCGGCGAAGCACAACAACGCCGCGCCGCAGGCCGCCAAAACAAAGCCCGCGCCTATGCGCCAATAGGCGCGGTCGACACGTACGAACGCATCGCCCGCCGCCGCCGCCAGCGCGAGGAAAAACACAAAGGCCGCGAAGTCCGGCATGGCCTGCCTCCGTGCCGCGACAATTGCGCCGCAACGTAAACAGGTTGGTCTGCTGGCATGGTGAACGCCTGGGCGTCTCGCGCCGCAAGACCTATATGTTTAAGACGGAGGAAAGTGTTGCTGCAGATTCAGATCAATACGGATAATTCGCTGCAAGGTCAGGAAAACCTTGCTGACGCGGTCGAGCGCGAGATTCACGCTGTTTTGGGTCGCTTCAGCGACCGCATCACCCGCATCGAGGTGCATCTGGGCGATACCAACGGCGCCAAACATGGCGGCGATGATAAACGCTGCTTGATCGAGGTGCGCCTTGCCGGCCGCAAGCCGGAGACTGTCACTGAACAAGCCGAGAGCGTCGGCCTCGCGCTGGGCGGTGCGGCGCGCAAGATGGCGCGATTGCTGGAGACTGCTGTCGGCAAGACGGAAAGCGCCAAGGGCGGCGAAACCATTCGCCGCACCGATCAGTTCGGTTAAGCGCCTAGCCGCTCACCTCCGCCAGCATTTGGCTGGCGATCTCGCGCTCGCCCATGATCACGCGGTCCGCCCCGCTCACGGCGAGATGCTCGACCTCGGCGTCGAGATGGGCGCGTGCGATGATGCGCATGGCGGGATTGAGCTTGCGCGCGTGGGCGACGATTTCGCCGGCCTCGAGCCCGTTGGGCACCGCCACGATCAGCTTACGCGCCGTGTCGATGCCCGCCGCCTTGAGCACATCTTCGCGCACGGCGTTGCCTAGCACGGCGCTGCCGCCGGCGCTGCGAATGACGGTGACGCGATCGAGATCGGTTTCCACCACCACGTTAGCGACACCGCGTTCGGTCAAAGCATCGGCGACGCGCTTGCCGACACGCCCATACCCGATGACGATAACGTGGTTGGTTTTCGTCGTGTGATAGGGGAGATCATCTTCTTCCGGCGCCTGCGGCTCCGGCGATTTGAGCGCCTTCTCGCGCGCGAGGCGGCGGGCGCGAAGCCGGTCGGCGAAAATGAAAATCACCGGGTTGAGTGTGATCGAAAGAATCGCCCCGGCCAACACCAGATCGCGCGCCGCTTCGGGGATCAGCCCCAGCCCAAGGCCGAGCGTCATCAGGATGAAGGAGAACTCGCCGATTTGCGCAAGGCTCGCGGAAATGAGCAGGGCGGTGTCGGTCGGGTAGCGAAACGCCTTCACGATCAGGAACGCCGCCACCGATTTGCCGAACACGATGATCAGCACGGTGGTCAGCACCGCGAGCGGCTGCTGCAAGAGCACAGCTGGATTGAACAGCATGCCGACGGAAACGAAGAACAGCACCGCGAAAGCATCGCGCAAGGGCAGTGTGTTGTCGGCGGCCTGATGGCTCAGTTCCGATTCCTTGAGGATCATGCCGGCGAAGAACGCGCCCAGCGCGAACGAGACATCGAACAGCGCCGCCGCCCCGTACGCGACACCGATGCCGATGGCCAGCACAGCGAGCGTGAACAATTCGCGCGAGCCGGTGCCGGCGACTCTCGCCAGAGCCCAAGGAATAACGCGCCGGCCAACGATAAAGATGACGCCGATGAATGCCGCCAGCTTGCCGAAGGTCAGCAGCAGGGAGCCCAGGAAACTCCCGCTATCATCGGCTGGCGCATGATGGACTGCGTCTGCGCCCGGTGCGGCGGCCGCGACTGCGGTCTGCGCCTCCGGCACAAGCCCCGCCACCACCGGCAGCAGCACGAGCGCGAAGATCATCGCAATGTCTTCCACGATCAGCCAGCCGATGGCGATGTGGCCGGAACGCGTGTCGACAAGTTGGCGTTCTTCCAGCGCGCGCAGCAGCACCACGGTCGAAGCCACAGAAAGCGCGAGGCCGAACACAAAGCCGCTGGCGACCGACCAACCCAGCGCCCAGGCCAATCCCATGCCGAGCAAAGTCGCCACCGCGATCTGCGCCACGGCGCCCGGCACTGCGATGTTCCGGACGGCGATCAGATCTTTGTAGGAAAAATGTAGGCCAACGCCGAACATCAGCAGAATAACGCCCATTTCGGCGAGTTCGGCGGCGAGTTCGGCGTCGGCGACAAATCCTGGCGTGAATGGGCCGACGAGAATGCCGGCGAGCAGATAACCAACGATGGGCGAGAACTTCAGCCGATTGGCGACCATGCCTAAAATGAATGCGAGAACGAAACTGACGGCGATTGTCGCGATGAGCGGCGTATGATGCATACCGCTTTATGCGGGCCGATCGCGCGCATGCCAACCCTCTGTGACCAATTTGTCGCCGCGATGCGGCTAGGTGTGACGATTAGAGCGCGCGCGCGAACAGCTCATCATATTTTGCGGCGTCGAATGGAACTGCGTTGGTGAGTGTTGCGAGATCGCTCACAGCGTAATCGCGCGCGGCGGGCCAATGCGCTTCTGTCACGCCCATCGCCTTCAAGCCCGTGGGCAAACCGATGCGCGCGTTCAGATCGGCGATGAATTGCGGCAAATCGGCGCCTGCCGCGAGGCCAAGATTGCGCCGCAGCCGCGCGAGCTTTTCCTCTGCCGCATCCCCGATCATCGCCAGCGCATGCGGCAGAATAACT
>JAEUMU010000020.1 GCA_016791325.1 Hyphomonadaceae bacterium | reverse complement strand
ATGCCGGCCCGGACGATCACCGCACCCAGCCCATCGGCGGCGCCGGCGCGCGTGTCGCGTGTGCAGCGCTCACGCCAACGCCTTGAACCGGCGTTCCGCCAGCGCCACCAGCGCAACCCCGCACATGGTCAGCGCCGCGCCGGCCAGCACTTGCCATGTGATCGTATCACCCAGCACCAGCGCCGCGAGCGCGAACGATATGACGGGCGTGAGCAGCAGATAAGGCGTCGTGCGCGACACCTCGTAGCGCTGTACCAGGCGAAACATGAACGCGTTCGCCACGATTGAGGAAACAACGGCGCCAAAGCCAATAAACGCCCAGACGCTCCAGTGTGCAGCGGCGATAGCTTGGGCGTGGCCCCGTTCAAACACCGCCGAACCCAGCGCCAAGCTCGGCGCCGCCGCCAGCGCGATCCAGGCTTGCGTGGCCCAGGGATCAAGCCCGCCGCCAAGTTTACGCACCAGCACTGTGCCGAGCCCGTAACAAGCCGAAGCCGTCGCCACCAAAAACAGCGGCCAAGCCTGCGCCAGCACCGCGGGATCAAAGTTCATCGACGCTGCGCCCGCAAACGCGACCGCCACGCCCGTCCATCGCAGCCCGCTCACGCGCTCCCCCAACAGCAAAGCCGCGAACACCACGGAAGCGGGGGCCCACAATTGCATCGCCACGATCATCGCCGGCATTTCCGTCGCCAGCTTGAGGCCAATGGACTGGATGGCGAAATGCAGCGGGCCGATGAACGCCAGCATGGCGAAGAAGAGAGGCAGCTGGCCTTTCGGCGGCGGCTTCAGCCAAAACGCCAGCAGCACGAGCACGATGGCGAACCGCGTCGCCGCCATCATCATCGGCGGCAGCGCATCAATGGCGATCTTGGCGAGAATGTTGTTCACGCCCCAGATGAGCGCGATGGAAAGCAGCTGAAGAAAGTCGAGCGGCGCAAAAGCGCGCGAAGGCTGGGTCACGGCGCGCGAGCGCTACGCGCGCCCGGGCCGGCGCGCAAGAGCCCGCAGCCTACAACGCCCCCGCTTTAGCTGGGTGGAGCGCCAAGCGCGCCCTCAACCCGGCCCAAAGGTTTACCCAGCGCTGGGCCTGGCATGATCGCCCGCGGCTCCGGCGTGGGAGGCCCTAGGCGGCGGCCAGCTCGTCGCGCACCTGGGCGGTGATTTCATAGGCGCGCACGCGCGCGGCGTGATCGAAGATGTGCGAAGCAATGATCAACTCATCGGCGCCCGTGCGGCGGATAAACGCCTCCAGGCTGCGCCGCACCGTGCGCGGCGAACCAATCGCCGAACACGCCAGCACCGCTTCCAGCGAGGCCCGCTCGCTTACGCTGAGCGACTGCTCGAACTCTGGATCAGGCGGCTGCAAGCGGCGGGGTTCGCCGCGGCGCAGGCTCGCGAACGCCTGCATCAATGAGGTCGAAAGCAGGCGTCCTTCTTCATCGGTCGGCGCGGCGAAGGTGTTGAAGCCCAACATGACATAAGGCTCCTTCAGCTGCTCTGACGGCTTGAACCGCCCACGATACACCGCCAGCGCCTCCATCATTTGCGCCGGGGCGAAATGCGAAGCGAAAGCGAACGGCAGCCCAAGCAGGCCCGCCAGCTGTGCGCCGAATGTGGACGAACCAAGAATCCAGATTGGTACGTTGCTGCCTTCGCCGGGTACGGCGCGCAGCACTTGGCCCGGCGCGCTCGGCCCAAGCAGCGCCTGCAACTCCAGCACATCCTGCGGAAAGCGATCCTCCCCGCCGATAAGCGTTCGCCGCAGCGCCTGCATCGTCACACGATCCCCGCCCGGCGCGCGACCGACACCCAAATCGATGCGTCCCGGAAACAGCGCCTCCAGCGTGCCGAACTGCTCGGCGATGATGATGGGCGCATGGTTCGGCAACATGATGCCGCCCGCACCAACACGAATGGTGTTGGTGGCGGCGGCCGCGTTCATGATCGTCAGCGCGGTGGCGGCGCTGGCGATTCCAGGCATGGCATGGTGCTCGGCCAGCCAGAAACGGCGATACCCCAAGCGCTCGGCGTTCTGCGCCAGATCGCGTGAGTTGCTGAGCGCCTGCGCTACATCCGCGCCCTCAACGACAGGCGCCAGATCGAGAACCGAAAAAGGGATCATTCAAGCAATATGGGCGCCCCTCGCGGAGCGCCCAAGCATGCGGCCACAAAGTGCTAAGTTTTCCTCAGAACGGAATTTCGTCATCCAGATCCTGATTGAAGCTTTCGCGCGGCCCGTCGCTCACGCGCTTCTTGCCGCCGCCGCCGAACGAGCCGCCGCCTTCGTCCTCATCCGAACGACCGCCGCCGTCACCGCGCCCGCCAAGCATGGTGAGCTCGCCGCGATAGCGCTGAAGCACAACTTCAGTTGTGTATTTCTCCGCGCCGGATTGATCGGTCCACTTCCGCGTCTGCAACTGGCCCTCGATGTAAACTGTGGAGCCCTTCTTCAAATATTGCTCAGCGACCTTGGCGAGTTGCTCATTGAAGATGACCACGTTGTGCCATTCGGTTTTTTCCTTGCGCTCACCCGATTGCTTGTCGCGCCAGCTTTCCGAGGTGGCGATGCGCAGGTTCACCACCGGCTCGCCGGAATTGAGCCGCCGCACCTCCGGATCGCGGCCAAGATTACCAATCAAAATCACCTTATTGACGCTGCCAGCCATCGCCGACCTCCTGTGTCCTGCGCTGAACCCGATGGTGAGGCATCCGCCGGTCATCCGGACAAATGTTCTCTCTATGTTCTATACGCCGACTCGCTCCAGAGGTAAAGCGCCATTAACTGTTCGCCCAAAGCGGGGCCCCCAAGCGCATCCTTGGCGTGCGCCCGCCTACAACCTGAGTTATCGGTTGGCTTATGAGGGGGAAGCTAATGATCCGATCCATATGGGCCGCCGTGGCCGCGCTTGCCTTGATCGCCGCACCGGCGCCCGCATACGCAGACATTCCGCAACATCTTATCGACGCCCTGGCGCGGCTGACGCCCTACCATACGCCGCCTGAATCGCTTTCCGGCGCCAGCGCCGCCTCCATCCAATCCTGGCGTGAAGCCGCCGCCGCAGACGCTCCCGCCGATGAGGTGCGCCGCTTAGCCGCCTTCGCCGCGCGCGACGCCTTTCGCGCCGGCGATGACGCAGCAGCCGCAGAGGCCGCGGCCGCCGTCGCCAGCGCACCCAGCGCGCCGGCCGCAAGCGTCGCAGATGCTGCGCTCGTCATCGCCCTCACCAATTTCCGGCGCGACGCCGCGAGCGAGCCAGCCCTCGCCGCCGCGCTATCGCAAGCAAGCGCCGCCAGCCCGGAATTCCGCAGCGAAACCGCCCGTCAGCTTGCGCTTGCGCACATGCGCCGCGATCAGCAAGCCGAAGCTCTGGCGCATTGGCGCACCGCCGAGGACGCCGCGCGCAACATGGGCCGCCAAACCTATCATTTTGAACTGGCGTTGCTCGGGCGCGCCGCATCTCACGGCTATTCCAACCAGCTCGCGGAAGGCCTCGCCGCGCTGCAAACCCTGATGGATCGAATGCAGGCCGAAATCGCTCGGCTCAACGCGGTGCGCGAAATCAGCCCAGGTGAAAACATCTATGCGCAAGCCTTGGCCTGGCGCGCCGCGTTCCGGCTCGATCCACGCTCTGATTACATCGAGGTGCCCGGCTATGTGCAAGTCGGCAGCGCCTCCATCGATTCACTGGGGCAGCAGATTTGCCGCGGGCGTTTCGTCATGCGTCCGGCGCCGCACTTTCCGCTCGGCGCGCAGCTTTACCGCCTGCGCGGCGTCGCGGTGCTGCGCCTCAGCACCGACGCCAACGGCCAAGTTATTCACGCCGAGGCTGTAGCGGCCGTTCCGGCCACGCCAGCGTTCAGTCGCGTTTCGCTTAGCGTCGCCCCGCGCTGGCGCTACGTGCCAGCTCGCGATCTGGGCGCCGATGAAACGCCGTGCCGGCTGCAAAGCGAAGGTCAGCTCGCCGCGTGGAGCTTCCATTAGACTCGCCGCACCGT